>NZ_JBCNFP010000063.1:0-86086 GCF_050481165.1 Paenibacillus cisolokensis | reverse complement strand
GGCCGGCTGGCGGCTCGGCGATCGTTCGGCGCAGACGGTCGGCCGCTCCAGCGCGGCTGCGGCCTGCCTTGCGTTTAAATGCCGGCCGCAGCCGCGCCCCGTCCGTGCGACTCCAATACGCGCACGAGCCGGCCGCGGCACTCGTTGACGCCCGCTTCCGTAATCTGTACCCGGCACAGCGATCCGATCAGATCTTCCGTGCCGTCGAACACAACCTGCAAGTAATTGTCCGAATAGCCCATGACGAGCCCGGAGCCCGGAGCCCCCTTGTAATCGCGCTCCGGAATGACGTCCAGCACCTGGCCGACGAACTGCTCGGCGTATTGAAGCTGCATCCGCTCGGACAAATCGATCAGCCGGTGGACGCGTTCATGCTTCACCTCTTCGTCCACCTGATCCGTCATCCGGGCGGCAGGCGTTCCGGTCCGCTTGGAATAGGGGAACACGTGCATTTCCGAGAAGCCGAGCTCTTCCATGAAATGGTAGCCGTTCTCGAACATTTCGTCCGTCTCGCCGGGGAACCCGACAATGACGTCGGTCGTGATCGCCACGCCCGGCATCGCCCGCTTGATCAGCCTGATCTTGTCCGCATACTCTTCCGTCGTATATTTGCGGCGCATCCGCTTCAGCACGGAATCGTCGCCGGCCTGCAGCGGAATGTGCAGATGGCGGCACATTTTATCCGAGCGGTTCAGCACCTCGATCATCGCCTCGTCGATCTGGCTCGCTTCGATGGAGCTGATGCGGATCCGCTTGAGCCCTTCGATCTTGTCGAGATCCCGCAGCAGATCAGACAGCCGGTAATCGTCCAGATCGTCGCCGTAGCCGCCCGTATGAATCCCGGTCAACACGATTTCCTTGTAGCCTGCGGCGACAAGCTGGCGGGCCTGCCTGATGACGCTTTGCGGATCGCGGCTGCGCGACAGGCCGCGCGACCACGGGATAATGCAGAAGGTGCAGAAATTGTTGCAGCCCTCCTGAATCTTCAGAAACGCGCGGGTCCGGTCGGCAAAATTCGGAACGTCCAGCTCCTCGAACTCCCGCGTCTTCATAATATTGCGCACCGCATTGACCGGCTTGCGGTCCCGCTGAATTTGCCGAATATAGTCCATCAGCTTGTCGCGGTCCTGCGTGCCGATGACAAGATCGACGCCGGGAATGTCCATAATTTCCGCAGGCGACGTCTGGGCGTAGCAGCCCGTTACGGCAATTACCGCATCGGGATTGCGGCGAATCGCGCGGCGGATAATTTGGCGGCTTTTCTTGTCTCCGGTATTCGTCACCGTGCAGGTGTTGATCAAATAAACGTCGGCTGTCGACGTTTCGAAGTCGACTTGCTCGTAGCCTTCTTTTTTGAACAGCTGCCAGATCGCTTCGGTATCGTAAAAGTTTACTTTGCAGCCCAAGGTGTAAAATGCAACCGATGGCATTGGTGTTACACGCCTCCCATTTCTCCGGATTCGTACATCAGGCAGGCGAGAGCCGCCATCGCAGCCGTCTCGGTGCGCAGAATGCGCCGGCCAAGTCCGACTGCGGCAGCCCCCGCCGCTTCGGCTTCAGCCGCCTCCCGTTCGGAGAAGCCTCCTTCGGGACCGACGACCAGCAGCACGTTCGGGGCCGGCGCGTCCTTCCCGGTGCCGTCCAGCCACCTCCGAACCGCCGTGCGCAAGCCGTGCCGCAACGATCCGCTTGCTTTCTCATAACAAAAAAACACCGCATCGTATCGGGGAAAAAGCGCGATCAGTTCCCGCCATGCCAATACCGGCCCGACGTCCGGAATCCGGCTGCGGTGCGCTTGCTCCGCGGCTTCCTTGGCGATTTTTCGCCACCGTTCGAGCCGCTTCGCTTCCTTTCGCGCGTCATATTGCACAATCATTCGTTCCGATTGGAACGGGACAAAGGCAGCGGCGCCAAGCTCCGTTCCTTTCTGAATGACGATCTCCATTTTATCGCCTTTCGGCAAACTTTGCGCCACCGTAACCGACCAGCCCGGCTCCCGGTCCCCCGGCAACGGTTCTACGATGTCCGCCGTCACCCGCTCCGGGTCCGCATCGCGGATGACGACCCGCGCTTCGCGGGAAACGCCGTCGCTGACGATGCATTCGTCGCCCGGCTTCATCCGCATGACGCGGACAGCATGGCGGGCGTCTTCGCCGGCCAGAACGACCGAGCTTTCGCCGAATTGCTCCGGCGGCACGAAATATCGCTGCATGAACGCTACCCTCTTTCAAGCTCCGTCACAGGAGCTGTAAAGCTCCAACTTTCATCATACACGTTTCACGATGCAAAATCCATGCCGAATCGGAACCAGTCCATCGGCGAGAACACGCGCTCGAACAACGACTGGAAGAACCAGAGCAAATTCGACGAGTAGCCGAACAGCGGCTCCAGCGTCACGGCCCGCAGCGGCGGGATAAACACGATCAGCAAAAAAACGAAGATGCCCCATTGAACGTTCTGGTCCATCTTGTAACGCACATGAAGCGGCACCAAATATTGAATGATCCGGTAGCCGTCGAGCGGCGGAAGCGGGATTAAATTAAAAATGAAGAGCAGCAGATTCATCGAGATCAAGTAATAGAAAAAATGAACGAGCGCTTTGCGCACGCCGATCGAGCCGGCATCGAGAAGCGCCGTTTCGTTCAGCACGTATACGGCGAAAATGCCGAGCACGGCCAGCGCCAGATTGCTGAGCGGTCCGACCGCCGATACGATGACGCCCATCAGCCGCGGCCGCTTGAAGCGGTTCGGGTTGACCGGTACGGGCTTGGCCCAGCCGAAGCCTGCGATCAAAATGAGAATCGTGCCGAGCACGTCCAGATGGACGCGCGGGTCAAGCGTTACCCGGCCGGCATTATATGCGGTATGGTCCCCGAACTTGTACGCGCTGTATGCATGCGCGAATTCGTGAACGGTAAAAGCGAGCACGAGCACGATGACGATAAACGGCAAATCCTCCAACGGATACCATAAAAACCGCTCCACGCGCTCACTCTCCCCGCAGGCGCCGATCCGGCGCGTCGTCGTCCACGGAAGGCTTCGCCGCCACGAAGGCAATCCAGTCCTCGTCCCTTCTCCGATCGACGATTTCGAAGCCGGCGGCCGCAAGTCCTGCTGCCACATCCGACTCCTTGTTCTTGTAAATACCCGAAGCGATATAGATGCCGCCCGGCTTCAGCGCATCGTATACATCGTCGATAAACAGCAGAATAATCTCCGCCAATATGTTGGCCACGATGACGTCGACCGGCAGCGACAGTCGCAGCGGACGCCGGCCGTCCTCATCCCCGGTCGTTTCGCCGCGCAGCACGCCCAGCAAATCGCTTCGGCGAACGTCGATCTTATCCTCCAGCCCGTTCAGCCTGATGTTTTCCTTCGCGCTGGATACCGCCACCGGATCGAGATCGAGCGCAAGCACGCGGTCCGCGCCGAGCAAAGCGGCGCCGATCGCCAAAATGCCGGAACCGGTTCCGACGTCGATGACCTGCTCGCCCCCGCGAATGACCGATTCGATCGTCTTGAGGCAAAGCGAAGTCGTTGGATGGGTGCCCGTGCCGAACGCCATGCCGGGATCGAGCTCGATGACGATTTCGTCCTTCTCCGGCGCATGCGTCTCCCACGTCGGCTTGATCGTCAGCCGCTCCGTCACCCGGATCGGCTTGAAATATTGCTTCCAGGCGTTCGCCCAGTCTTCCTCGTCCACCGTTTTGACGGAAATCTCATATTGCCCGGGATCGATATCGAACTCGCGCAACTGCTCGATCGACGGACGCAGCTGCCCGGCGATGCGCTCCATATCGGTCTCCTCCGGAAAATAGCCTTTGATGACGGCGCAGCCTTCCGGAATGTCGTTGAGCGGCAGCTCATACCATTGGCCGTAAGACGTGTCCCGCTGCTTGTTTAGCGTCCCCGATTCTTCGATCGCTACGCCGCCTGCCCCCATTTCATGCAAAAAATTCGAAATCATTTCGATCGCTTCCTCTGTCGTGGCGATCGTCAATTCATGCCATTTCACTCTTCATGCCCTCCCGATAAAGTCGAAACCTACCGCCTATTGTACACCAGACGGGAAACATGCACAAAAATTTCGCCGACAAAAAAAGACTCCGTCGTCTGAGAACGATACTGTTTCGCCACAAAGCTTAAACAAGATGGCGGCCAGAGCTTCATCCTCCCTCGCAGACCCAACCACTGGGCGCCTGATTGCGAAGTTCCAGTTTATTCGTTCGCTCCACACCCGCTGTGAACGGCCACAGCCCCGAAATTACTTGCTTAAATCCGGGTCCGCGATGGCTGGCAGCCGGAAGATGAAAACCAATAAAAGAACAAAGTTGCAAAAGTGCAGTTTTTCCGGGGGGAAATAACCAAAACGGTGAAAATTCCTGCGATTATACAATTTTTTTGGTCTGTTCAATCCAGATAAGCAAAAAATTCCAAAAATTACTGTATTTTTGCATGAATTTTCCCCTTATCCATCTATTCGGGCCAAAGTTCCTGTATTTTTGCAGCTTTTTCGCAAAAGCATCTGATGGAAGACTTGCGGGTTAAAGGCGGGTTGAGCGGCGGACCGGAGACGGATAGACAAAAGATGGGGCGCACCGGCAGACCGAAGACGGATAGACGAAAGACGGGGCGCACTGACGGGCCGGAGACGGATAGCGAAAAAGACGGGGCGCGCTGGCGGACCGGAGACGGATAGCGAAAGACAGGGCACCGGCGGACCGGAGACGGATAGACAAAAGACGGAGCGCACTGGCAGACCGGAGACGGATAGCGAAAGACGGGGCGCACTGGCGGACCGGAGACGGATAGACAAAAGATGGGGCACCGGCGGACGGGCGACGAATTGACGGAAGGCGCGGACGGTTAAACAGAGGCAAAGAGGAAGTGAGTTTTTTACTTTCTCAAAGAAACCCGGCACAGCGGCAGCCGGGTTTCAAGCGTTTCAGGCGTTTCGGCGTTTCTTATGAAGGGTTGTATTTTGCGAGGAGTTGTATTTCGAAAATGATCCGCTCCGGCCTTTCTTCACCCACTCCGCTATTTGTATCGTGCGGCGGGCCTGATGCTTCGCGGCATCCAGCACTTTCCCGGCGAACGTGCCGTCATTGTTGACCGTCGCGCTCGTTCCGTACGGATTGTCCCCTGCAGCGTAAATGACATTGTCCGGATAACCCGGACGCTCACAATCGTTCAGCCCGCGCATCGGCCTCTTCCGCCCGGCGCCGCGCTTCCAGGTCGTCGGCATCCGCCCGTTCCTCCGCGAATTCGACATCTTCGTACTTTCCGACCGGCAGCCGCTCGGACGCTGCGCGCTCCCGCTTGTTCGGCCGTTTGCCGCCGCTTGCTTTTCCGTCAGCCATCTGCAAAACCCTCCCTTCCTGACGACCATTAAGCCCAATCAGGCTTAGGATGAACTTGACCGCTCATCCTTATTCAACCGGCTCGCATGCGGCGGTTTCCGATGATCCGCGGCCGGAAACGCAAAACAGGGCTGCCTTGCAAGCGGATCGATTCCGCTTGCAAGGCAGCCCTTCCGTTCGAAGACGGTTCAGTCGCCTCGAAACGCTCTTCTCATTTTATCGAGCAGCGTCTCATGCTGCTCGTTCGTTTTTTCGCCGGCCAGCCCGGCAAACTGCCGAAGCAGCTCCTTCTGCTCTTCGGTCAAGGACGTCGGCGTCACCACCGTCACCTTGACGTGCTGATCGCCCTGACCGTATCCGCGCAGCCGGGGGACGCCCTTGCCCTTCAGCCGGAAGTAGGTGCCCGTCTGCGTACCGGCCGGAATTTTCAGCTTCACCTTCCCCGTCAGCGTCGGAATTTCGATCTCGTCGCCGAGCGCGGCCTGCGTGAATGTCAGCGGCACTTCGCAATAGATATCGTCGCCTTCGCGCTCGAAGAACTCGTGAGGCTTCACCCGGATGACGATATACAGATCGCCGGCCGGGCCGCCGCGCAGACCGCCTTCCCCTTCGCCGCTAAGCCGAATTTGAGCTCCGTCGTCGACGCCTGCCGGAATGCGCACATGAATCCGGCGCTGCTTCTTCACCCTGCCTGAGCCGTGACAGGTTCCGCAGCGCTCCTTGATGACCCGCCCGGTGCCGCCGCAGTTCGAACAGGAACGGCGGTTCACCATGCGGCCGAACGGCGTATTTTGCACCACTTCCTGCTGTCCGGTGCCGCGGCATACCGAGCACGTTTCCGGTCTCGTGCCCGGCTTGGCTCCGGAACCGTGACACGTATCGCAAGATTCGGTCCGCGGAATCGTAATTTCGGCCTCTTTGCCGAACACCGCTTCTTTGAATTCAATGGTCATCGTATATTGAAGGTCGTTGCCGCGCTGCGGGGCATTCGGATCACGCCTTCCCCCGCCGCCGAAAAACATGTCGAAAATATCGCCGAAACCGCCGAAATCCGCGCCGGAGAAGCCGCCTCCGCCGCCGAATCCCTGATTCGGATCGATATGCCCGTACCTGTCGTACGTTGCGCGTTTCTGATCGTCGGAGAGTACGTCGTACGCTTCCTTGATTTCCTTGAACTTCGCCTCGGCATCCGGCGCCTTGTTCACGTCCGGATGGTATTGGCGGGCCAACTTCCGGTACGCTTTCTTGATCTCGTCGGCGCTCGCGTCCTTGCTGACGCCAAGCACCTCGTAATAATCCCGCTTATCTGCCAACCTTCTCTCACCCCCACTGCTAATGCCGTTCATGCGCCGCAAGCGCGACAGAGGTCAAAGCCAGGCCACGCCTGTCTTTGACCTCCCGCCCGATCAGTCTTATTTCTTGTCGTCGACTACTTCGTAGTCGGCGTCAACTACGTTGTCTTTGCCTTTGGCAGATCCTTCCTGCCCGTCCTGAGCGCCTGCGCCGCCGTTAGCCTGAGCCTGCTGCGCTGCCTGCTCATACAGCTTGACGGACAACTGCTGAACGACATCGGTCAGCTCTTCGCTGGCTTTTTTGATTTCGTCCAGATTATCGGTTTCGAGCGCTTTTTTCAATTTCTCTTTCGCGTCTTCGGCCTTTTGCTTCTCGGCGGCGTCGACTTTGTCGCCAAGGTCCTTCAGCGTCTTGTCGACCGTATACACGAGCTGGTCGCCGTTGTTTTTGGCTTCTACCAGTTCGCGGCGCTTCTTGTCTTCTTCGGCGTGAAGCTCCGCATCTTTCATCATTCTTTCGATTTCCTCTTCGGTCAGGCCACTGGAGGACGTAATCGTAATTTTCTGGCTCTTGCCGGTTCCTTTATCGAGCGCCGACACGTTGACGATACCGTTGGCGTCGATATCGAATGTAACCTCGATTTGCGGAACGCCGCGCGGAGCCGGCGGAATATCGCCAAGAATGAACCGTCCGAGCGTTTTGTTGTCGCGCGCCATCGAACGTTCGCCCTGCAGGACGTGAATTTCGACGCTCGTCTGATTGTCGGCGTACGTCGAGAAAATTTGCGATTTGCTCGTCGGAATCGTCGTGTTCCGTTCGATCATCTTCGTAAATACGCCCCCGGCCGTCTCGATGCCGAGCGACAGCGGCGTTACGTCAAGCAATACGACGTCTTTGACGTCGCCGGTCAGCACGCCCGCTTGCACGGCAGCGCCAAGCGCCACGACCTCGTCCGGGTTGACGCCCTTGTGCGGCTCCTTGCCGATCAGCTTCTTGATCGCTTCCTGAACCGCCGGGATGCGCGTCGAACCGCCGACGAGGACAACTTTGTCAATGTCGCTGGGCGACAAGCCCGCATCGCTGAGCGCCTGACGAGTCGGTCCGAGCGTACGTTCCACCAGATGGGCGGACAGCTCCTCGAATTTCGCGCGGCTCAGGTTCATTTCCAGGTGCTGCGGCACACCGTCCACCATCGTGATGAACGGCAGCGAAATCGTCGTCGTCAGCACGCCGGACAGTTCTTTTTTCGCTTTCTCCGCGGCATCCTTCAGACGCTGTACGGCAGCCTTGTCCTTGGACAGGTCGACGCCGTGCTCCTTCTTGAACTCGCTCACGAGGTAATCGATGATGACCTGGTCGAAGTCATCCCCGCCGAGATGGTTGTCGCCGCTCGTTGCCTTCACTTCGAAAAAGCCGTCGCCGAGCTCGAGAATCGAAACGTCGAACGTGCCGCCGCCAAGGTCGTAGACGAGAATCGTCTGATCCTCGGCTTTGTCCAGACCGTAAGCGAGCGCCGCCGCCGTCGGTTCGTTGACGATACGCAGCACTTCAAGACCGGCGATTTTGCCGGCATCTTTCGTCGCCTGGCGCTGGCTGTCGTTGAAATAGGCCGGAACCGTAATGACCGCCTGGGTTACGGGCTGTCCCAGGTACGCTTCCGCATCAGATTTCAACTTCTGCAAAATGATCGCCGAAATTTCCTGCGGCGTATATTCTTTGCCGTCGATCGATACTTTATGGTTCGTCCCCATGTGGCGCTTGATGGAAATGATGGTGCGGTCCGGATTCGTAATCGCCTGACGCTTGGCAGTTTCGCCTACGATCCGCTCTCCGTCCTTCTTGAAGCCGACGACCGACGGCGTCGTCCGTCCCCCCTCCGGGTTCGGAATGACGACCGCTTCGCCGCCTTCCATGACCGCCACGCAGGAGTTGGTCGTGCCAAGGTCGATGCCAATCACTTTGCCCATTCCTGTATTCCTCCTTTGAACATGAAAGCCGCAGCGCAAGGTGCGGCAAATTCTCTATCAGCTGCTCACCTTGACCATCGAAGGCCGCAGCACTTTGTCTTTCAGCATGTATCCTTTCTGCAGTTCTTCCACTATAATGCCTTCCTCATGCTCCTCCGATTCCACCTGCATAACCGCCTGATGAAATTCGGGGTTGAACGGTTCGCCGACAGCCGGGATCGGCTTCAGCCCCTGCTCGGCCAGCACCTTGTCCAGCTGCCGGAAAATCATGTCGACACCTTTGGCGAGCGAATCGAAATCGCTGTTTTCCTTGGCGGCCGTAATCGCCCGTTCGAAATTGTCCACGACAGGAAGAAGCTCTCCCACCAGCTTCATCGTCGCGTATTGGGCCAGCTCTTCCTTCTCCTTCATCGTCCGGCGGCGGAAATTGTCAAAATCCGCCTGCGCCCGCAGCAAACGCTGACGGGAGTCTTCCAACTGCTTCTCCAGTTCGGCCAGACGGGGATCTTCATCCTCCGCCGCCCGGTCCGCATCGGCTTCGCCGTCACCGCCGGCATTCGCTGCTTCGCTCTCACCGCCGGCATTCGCCGTCTCGCTGCCGCCCTCGGCATTCGCCGCCTCGGATGCAGCTTCCGCGCGTTCTTCCGCAGCTTCTTCCGCCTGTTTCGGTGAATGCTCGTTGTTCATATCTGCTTGCTGTTCCTCGGTTATATTTTCTTTCGTATTCACGAATGCTTCACCTCCTTGCCATTATCCGGCGCTTCGCGGAAGACCGTTATTTGTACCATCTTGCCATCAATACGGCCAAGTCTTTGGACAGCACATCCAGCAGGCTGATCACCTTGCCGTATTCCATGCGCGTCGGTCCCAAAATGCCGATCGTGCCGAGCGATTGCCCGTCGATGGAGAACGTCGCCGTAATGAGGCTGCAGTTGTTGATCGCCTCGTGCTCGTTCTCCGTCCCGATCCGCACTTGAATGCCCGCGGGAAGATCGGCGAACAGCTTCATGATGGTCGGCGTTTCTTCCAGCAGGTCGAGCAGCGTCTTTACTTTGTCCACATCTTTAAATTCCGGCTGCGTCAAAATATTCGTCGTACCGCTCAGGAAGACCCGATTGCCCTCGCCCTCCTTGAGCACCCCCGTCAGCACGTCGATCATCCGCTCGCAGTGAGCGGCATAACGGCTCAACTCTTCACCGACCTCCGAGAACAGCTTCGAGCGCAGCTGCACGAGAGGAACTCCCGCCAGCTTGGCGTTCAGGATGTTGACGATTCTCTCCATATCCGACATGCTCATATCGGACGGAATCGAAACCGTCGTGTTCTCGACATGGCCGGTGCTGGTCACGATGATCGCCACAGCCGTATCCTCGTTGAGCGGCACCAGCTGAAAATGCTTCAACGTCGTGTTGAACGTTTCCGGGCCGAGAAAAATCGAGGTGTAGTTCGTCAAATTGGACAGAATCATGGCCGCATGCTGGGTGACCTGCTCCATCCCTCTCATCTTCTCCGCAATGTATGAGCGGAGCAGCTTCAATTCGTGTTCGTTCACGTCGCCAAGCTTCACGAGGTGATCGACATAGTAGCGATAGCCTTTAATGGAAGGTACTCGTCCCGCTGACGTATGCGGCTGCTCCAAAAAGCCGAGTTCCTCCAGATCGGCCATTTCATTGCGAATCGTTGCCGCGCTGTAACCGACATCGCCGCGCTTCGAGATGCTCCGCGAACCGACCGGCTCGGCGGAGCGGATGTAATCGTCCACGATAGCATTCAAAATCATGCGCTGCCGTTCCGTCAGCATCCGTATCCCTCCTGTGCCCGACAGTCGTCACATTCGTAGGCGACCGATTTCCTGAATCGTCGTTAGCACTCTTGGTTGGTGAGTGCTAATCATTACTACAAAAATACCAAACTGACTTGCCGATTGTCAAGTCAGTTCAGCGTTTTTAGAACGGCGATTTCGTCGCAGCAATGCTGTTTCGGGCAGTTGACGCAATCGGTCCATACTTTTTCCGGAAAAATTTCCTTGTCGACGACCTGGAAGCCGTTTCGCTCAAAAAACCGCACTTCGTACGTGAGCGCCATCACTTTGCCGATGTTCTGTTCTTTCGCTTGCTCGATCAGGCGGTCTACCAGCTTGCTGCCGATTCCTTGTCCCTTGTATCCTTCCGATATGCCGAGCGAGCGAATTTCGACAAGATCGTCTCCGAGCTTGCACAGCGACCCGCAGCCGACGACCTCGCCGTCGATCTCCGCCACGACGAACGTGCCGATCTGCCGCTGCAGCGTTTCTTTCGATCGCGGCAGCATAATTCCTTTCTCCGCATAACCTTTGATTAATTCATATAACGTGTCGACATCTTCCGCTGTCGCCTTCCGGCACACCGCCTGCGCCTGCATTCCGATCGTCTCCTTCATCCGGTGTCTGCTTTGTGAATATGAATAAATATACACTACACCGAATGAATCCTCAAGAGTAAAATGTCCGGCGCTAGTCGAAAAATGCGCCGAACACCTCGTTGCCGAACAGTACGCCGCGGTCGGTCAACCGGAACCCGCCGTCTTCCGTCCTCTCGATCAGCCCGCCTTGCAGCAGTTTTTCGATTGTCGTCCCGAATGTTCCCTCGATCGTCTTGCCCGGGAACTGGGCGGCAAAATCGGCGGACCGAACGCCGGACAGCATGCGCAGACCGACCATCATAAAATCTTCCATCGCCTCGTCCTCCGGCACCGTATGCGTTTCAAGCAGCGGCAGCCCGGACTTTGTCGCCTCGATGTAGGGGGTGATGCCCTTCAGGTTGACGTGACGCACGCCATAAGCATAACCGTGCGCGCCCGCCCCGAGCCCGTAGTACGGTTCGTTGCGCCAATACGTTATATTGTGGCGGCATTCCTTGCCGGGCAAGGCGAAATTGCTGATCTCGTAGTGGCCGTAGCCGGCCGCCTTCAGCCGGTCGATCAGGAGCAAATACATCGCCAGCTCCTCGTCCTCGGTCGGCAGCGGCAGCTCGTTGCGCTCGTACAGCTTGTGGAACAGCGTATTCTCCTCCACCTTCAGGCTGTAGAGCGAGTAATGAGGAAGGCGAAGCGCAAGCGCCCGCTCGACGCTGTCCTCGAGCAGCCCGACCGTCTGCCCCGGCAGCCCGAACATCAGGTCGATCGACAGGTTCGCAAAGCCCGTTTCCCGCGCCAGCTCGATGCTCCGGTATACGTCCTCCACGTTATGGATGCGGCCGATCCGCTCAAGCAAGCCGTTGTCGAACGACTGGACCCCGAAGCTGATCCGGTTGACGCCGCCGGCCCTCATCGCCTCCAGCTTGTCCTTGTCGGTCGTTCCCGGATTCGCCTCCATCGAAAATTCCGCATCCCGGGCAAGCGGAAAGTGGCGGCGGACGGAGGCAAGGAACCGTTCCATCTGTGCGGGCGTAAGCACGGTCGGCGTTCCGCCGCCGACGAAAACGGTGTCGATCGTCTCGGGCGGAATCCGTCTGACCGTTTCCGCCATTTCCCGCTCCAGGGCGTCCAGATAATCGTCCACCGGCTGGCCGTTCAGCACATAGGACGTAAAATCGCAGTAGTGGCACTTGTTCGTGCAGAACGGAATGTGAATGTACAGCGCACGGGGAGATGAGTTACGCATCGGTCAATCCTCGTCGATCTTCAGCACCGCCATGAACGCTTCCTGCGGCACTTCCACGCTTCCGACCTGTTTCATCCGCTTCTTGCCTTCCTTCTGCTTCTCCAGCAGCTTCCGCTTCCGGCTGATGTCGCCGCCGTAACATTTGGCGAGCACGTTTTTGCGCATCGCCTTGACGGTTTCGCGCGCGATAACCTTCGAGCCGATCGACGCCTGCACCGGCACCTCGAACATTTGGCGCGGGATGAGCTCCTTCAGCTTCTCGCATACCGCCCTTCCGCGCTGATAGGCGCGGTCGCGGTGAACGATGACGGAAAGCGCATCGACCTGCTCGCCGTTCAGCAAAATGTCCATTTTCACCAGATTGGACTTGCGGTAACCCGACATCTCGTAGTCGAACGAAGCGTAGCCTTTCGTGCTCGACTTCAGCTGGTCGAAGAAATCGTAGACGATTTCCGACAGCGGCAGTTCGTACGTAATCGTCACCCGGTTCGTGTCCAGATACTCCATGTTGACAAACTCTCCGCGCCGGCTCTGGCACAGTTCCATAATGGCTCCGACGTAGTCGTTCGGCACGATGATCGACGCCTTGACGTACGGCTCCTCGACATGATCGATTTTGCCCGTCTCCGGATAGTTCGACGGATTGTCGATCTCGATGACATCCCCGTTCGTCAGCTGCACCTTGTAGATGACGCTCGGCGCCGTCGTAATGAGCGGAATGTTGAACTCGCGCTCGATCCGTTCCTGAATGATCTCCATATGGAGAAGACCGAGAAATCCGCAGCGGAACCCGAAGCCGAGCGCCGTCGACGTCTCCGGCTCGAAGCGGAGGGAGGCGTCGTTCAGCTCCAGCTTCTCGAGCGCCTCGCGCAATCCGTTGTAATCCTTCGATTCGATCGGATACAGGCCGCAGAATACCATCGGATTGCTGCGGCGGTAGCCGGGCAGCGGCTCCGGCGCCGGCCGCTTCGCGTCGGTGACCGTATCTCCGACCCGCGTATCCTTCACGTTTTTGATGCCGGCTACGATAAAGCCGACATCGCCGACCGACAGCTCGTCGACGATCGTCATGCGGGGCTTGAACGTCCCGACCTCGATCACTTCGAATTCGGCGCCCGTCGCCATGAAGCGGATCCGCTTGCCCGACCGGATGCTGCCGTCGACGACGCGCACATAGACGATGACGCCCTTGTACGGATCGTAATGGGAATCGAAAATAAGCGCCTTGAGCGGCGCATCGGGATCGCCGCTCGGCGCGGGCACCTTGGCCACGACCTGCTCCAAAATTTCCTTGATGCCGATGCCGGCTTTGGCCGATGCCAGCACCGCCTCGCTCGCGTCGAGGCCGATAACGTCCTCGATCTCCTGCTTGACCCGCTCCGGCTCCGCGCTTGGCAGATCGATCTTGTTGATCACAGGCAAAATTTCCAGATTGTTGTCGAGCGCCAGATAGACGTTCGCCAGCGTCTGGGCCTCGATGCCCTGCGCAGCATCCACAACGAGCAGCGCGCCTTCGCAGGCGGCCAAACTGCGGGATACTTCATAAGTAAAATCGACGTGTCCGGGCGTGTCGATCAAATGCAAAATATATTCCTCGCCATCGTCGGCACGGTAATTCAGACGCACCGCCTGCAGCTTGATCGTAATGCCGCGCTCCCGCTCCAGATCCATCGAATCGAGCACTTGCTCCTGCATCTCGCGCGACGTGAGCGCGCCCGTATATTCCAGGATGCGGTCCGCCAATGTCGATTTGCCGTGGTCGATATGGGCGATAATTGAAAAGTTGCGTATTTTGTTCTGCCGGTCACGAACGTCCGTCATGCCTTACCCCCACTAAATCCATAAATGCCAATCATTCCATTATTATAGCAGTTCGAGGGGGCACCAGCAATGAGAAGACCGGCGGTCGGGAAAGGACCGTATCCCGGCGCATACGGCCGCCGGGACGGCATCGGCGGCCGGCGGACGTCAGCGCGTAACGGAATCGAACAGCGCCACGATGAACCGGATGCCGCCGCTCGTAACCGACTGCAGAAAGCCGGCCGCGCCGTCGGCGACCCGGTTGACCGAAGGCTCGTAAGTCGTGCGGGGGATGCCGGGCAGCCGCTCTTCGCGGTAGTCCGTCCGCTCCTCCGTCCCGCTCGGTTCCCCGGCAGTCTGCTCATCCGCCGCCGGCCCGAACCGCTCCGCGCCCGGACCGTTCGCCGCGTTCTCCTCCGCATCCGGCCGGTCCGCCACATAGAGGGGGCTGCCGTTCTCCACCGGCCCGTAAATGCGCTCGATGCCCGTCGACGCCGCCTCGATGCCGTACAGCACCAGAAACGCGATCGCGCCGCCGATCACCGCCCATTTCCACGCTTCTTTCCGCCTCATGATCTCATCCTCCTTATCGAGCTTCGTCAAGATTCGGGCTGCGAATGAAGAGCTCCGCCTCAGTTGCGGGCAGCCGCGTCGACCTTCTCCGCATCCCAATACAGATCCGAAATCACTTGCGCCAGCGCGTCCGCCGTCCGGTACGATTCCTCAAGCGTATTGTCGACACCGCCGATTTCGATCAGCACGCTGTTCGACGACAGCGACTGGTTGTATTCGGCGTTGCCGGATGCCGCCGTCTTGCCCCATATCCCGCGCGAAATGCCGGGGTACTTCTGTTCGATCGCGTCGTGAATCCGGGCGGCAAATTTTTCGTTCTCCCGCCAGTGCGGATTCCGGTGCCCGATGATGAAATAGACCTGGGCGTAATCTTTGCCGTTAATCGTCACGGTCGTATGCTTGCGGCGGTTCGCATCGCGGTGAATATCGAAGAAAAACGTCAAATCGCTGTTGGCCGCCATCGCTTCCTTGACCGTTTTCATCGAATACTTGTACAGCAGCTCCCACCGGTAATCCGGTATCGTCGTCGGATAATCGGTATCCGAATGGAGGGCGCCGACGCCGTATTCCTCGAGCTTTTTGGCCAGCCGTTTGCCGACGAGCGTAATATTTTTCGTGCTGGAATTCGGATCTTTCGTATTGCCGCCCAGCTCCGGATACCACGATTCCCGGTTATGGGTATGGTAGATAAAGACGACCTTGCGTCCGCCTGTCGACTGCTTATCCGGCTGTTCCGGTCCGGCCCCGTTCTTATCCGGTTCATCCGGTTCGACTTCGTCCGGCGGTTCCCCGTCCGGTCCTTCGCTTGCGTCTCCCGTATCGCCGCCGTTATGATGTTCGCCGCCCGAACCTTCAATCGGCTCGTGATCCTCCGGTCCGACCGCAGCGTCGGTTCCTTTGCCGCCCCGAAGCAGAATCGAATCGTTGCCGTTCATGCCCGGCATGGCGCCGGCAAGCAGGCTTTTCGGATCGTTCGGGTTAATATCGGTCAGCATGCGGACCAGAAAAGCGCCGATTTGCTGCTTGGACAGCGATTCGTCCGAACCGCCGCCTTCGAATGCGGGCAGTTCCATTCCCAGCATATCCGCAAAAAAAGCGCTTGATACGGCCGCAGCCAATCCTTTCATCGACGATATGGGCGATGCGGACGACTGTCGGTGAACGGTGCCGGCTATGCCGATCAGCACGAAAAACAGCATCGAGCAAAGAGACAGCACCGCGAACGTTTTGCCCGTAACGAGCAACGAGCGGAGCCTCTCGCTTCCCCGGCCCACATTAAATGTAAAAAAGGTTCGTTTCATCGACTCATCCCCGCTTTCGTGTTGCCTATCTACAGGCTAGTACTACTCTATGAGAATGAGAGAATCGCTAGAACCTTTTTTCTAGTAAAAGTTTCGGAAGTAGATAGAGTCGCGCCGGAGCCGCGCATGCGAAAAAACCGCCCGGACATCGGGCGGCAGGAAGCCGCTTCCGGCGGCGGGCGGTCAGTGGGTATAGGCGGCGACGTTATTGCTGTCGATCGCCTCGTGCAGCGACGCATTGAGTCCGCTGGCGATAATGTTGGCGATGTCTTCGATAAACTGGTCGATCTCTTTCGGCGTTACGAGCAGATCGTGCCCGAGCGGAGCGAGCACTTCCTTGACGAAACGGAGCCGTTCGTTGTCCTTCATCTGGTTCATCATGCCGAATATTTTGTCGGTGTCGCCGTTATGGGATTGAATATGCCGCTGCATCATTTCCATCGTATTGTTCACGATCGTCGAAGCGTAGACGACGGTCGGAACGCCGATCGCGATAATCGGAATGCCGAGAATTTCCTTCGTCAACCCTCGCCGTTTGTTGCCGATGCCCGATCCGGGATGGATGCCCGTGTCGGCAATCTGGATCGTCGTGTTGACGCGCTCCAGCGCCTTCGAGGCCAGCGCGTCGATCGCAATGACGACGTCGGGCTTCGTCCGCTCCACGATGCCCTGCACGATTTCGCTCGACTCGATGCCGGTCGTGCCCATGACGCCGGGCGCGACCGCGCTGACCGAACGGTAGCCGGGCGCGACCTGATCGGGCATAAGCTCGAAGTAGTGCCGCGTCACCATTACATTTTCGACGACAAGCGGTCCGAGCGCATCCGGCGTCACATTCCAGTTGCCCAAGCCGACGATCAAAATTTTGGCCGTACGTCCGACCCCGATCCGCTCCAGGAACGCTTCGAATTCCTGGGATACTTTCGTGGCGACGCGGTTCTGCAATTCCGTATCGCCGGAACGCAGGCCGGGCACTTCGATCGTGACATAGTTGCCGATCATTTTGCCGATGGCACGGGCTCCCTGCTCGTTTTCCACCTGCAATTTGGTGACGATAATGCCGTCTTCTTCGTCCGTTTGCGCCTGGACGCCGGGTATCGGCTTTCCGCCTCCGGCTTCGGCGATCTCCTTGGCTTCCAGCGCCAAATCGGTGCGGACCGAATATTGCTGCAAATCGAGTTTACTCATCAGGGTTGCGCGCTCCTTCCGGTTTTGCCATTATTGTGCTGCCGCGCGAACCGTTTTATTCGCGGCGCCGGCGCCTGGCGCAACCTGCCGCCGCCTCTTCCGGCGCCTCTTCCGGCTATTGCAATTTGCCCGTACGCATGGTAAACTGTTTCAAGTTGTGTTGGGATGGTCCCGACGTGTTTTCGGTACAGGAGGTGAATGACATGCCAAACATCAAATCCGCTATCAAACGCGTAAAAACGAACGAGAAACGCCGCGCGCTGAACGCGTCGCAAAAATCCGCTCTCCGTACGGCGATTAAAGCGGCCGATCAGGCTCTCGCAAGCAACGATCCGGAAGCGGCCAAAGCGGCTCTGATCGTCGCTACGAAGAAGCTCGACAAAGCGGTAACGAAAGGGCTCGTTCACAAAAATGCCGCAGCCCGCAAAAAATCCCGTCTGGCGAAAAAGCTGAACGCTCTTACGGCTCAAGCCTAAGAGAATAATAGCGAAGCGAGCTGCGATCGGATTGCCGCCCGGCGGCGACACATACGCTAACGCAAACGGCTTCACCGTTATGGGCGGGGAAGCTCGTTTCGGCATATGCCAAACAAACGGCTTCTGCCCTCCCGTGCAGAAGCCGTTTGTTTTTTTATCGGTTATGAAAGCAGCCGGCCGACAGCAGAAACAGCTCAAGACCGAGCTCCTTGTCGATCCGTCCCGTCTTCATCCGGTAATCGAGATCGGCCAGAGCCGACAAGAGTTCGCCGAGACGTTCGACGTTGTAGCGGCGGGCCTTGTCCGCCGCCAGCTTGATCGCATACGGATGCAGGCCGAGCTGCCCGGCCATCTGCTGCGGCGAATACGAATGCCGCTCCAGCTCCTTCACCTGCAGCATAATCCGGTATTGCCGGGCAATGAGCGCGAGCAGCTTGATCGGCTCCTCCCGCCGGCCGAGCAGCCGCCGGTAAAGCCCGAGCGCCTTGTCCGTCTCCATCCCCGCAATATGATCGATCAGCGCAAAGACGTCTTCTTCGACGGTGGAAGCTGTCAACAGCTCCACATCGCCGCGTCCGATCCGGCCCCCGCTGCCGGCATACAGGCACAGCTTGTCCACTTCGCTTGCGAGCTGCTGCATATGGTTGCCCGTGCGGGACAGCAGCAATTCGGCGGCCTCCTCCGATATTTCCCGGTTTTGCTCGGCGGCGCGGCGAACGATCCACTGCTTCAACTCATGCTCGCCAAGCTCCTCGAACGGAATGAGGACGCGGTCGCTCTTGAGCGATTTGACCAGTTTGCGCCGCTCGTCCAGCTTGTCCGCCTGCACAAGAAAGACGATTACGCTCGTTTCCGCCGGGCGCTTCAAATATTCGAGCAGCGCATCGGTCCGGTGCGTCACCTTTCCGTTTTCTTTGCCGCCTGCGGCGAACACCGTCTGGTCTTTGACGAAAATGATTTTTCTCGTAACAAAAAACGGCGGCGTCTCCGCTTCGGCTACAACCTCTTCGAGCGGCGTTTCGGCGGTATCCATCTTGACGACGCCTAGCTCCCGCTCGTCCGGCTTAAGCAGCGTTTCTTCCATAAACGCCGCGAACCTCATCATCCGGTAGCGGTCCTTGCCATAAGCAACGTAGACCGGTCTGACGGCGCCGCTCCGTATTTCTTTCATCGCTTCTCTCGCTTCCATTTCGCTCTCCTCTCGACAAACCCCGCTCTCCGGGACGGCACCCGTCAAGTCAACAGAGGGATGAGAGCGTCATAAGCCCCCATCCCCCTGTCCTTGAACATCTATATAAACATTTGCAACGCGGCCCATGGTACCGTCATTGCAAATGGTCATACGACGTCAAGGCTTCGTCACTGACTTTCATATACTGCAGTATACGCAAATCCGCCCCGAAGTGTGCGAAAATCCGGTTATTCCGGCTGAACCGGCGTCTCGGTTTGCTTGACCGGATCGACGGCATAGCGCGAAGGCTCTCCCTTATCCGGCCGCACCTCGTAGTACAGCGTGGCGCTGTCTTCCGACCATTTCAGTTCCCCGACAACGCCGTCTTTGGTTTCGCTGGCGAACAGCAGCGCGCCGCCGTCGGTGGCGTAAATTTTGACCGTGTTATCGACGACATAAGCTTTGTACGCCCCGTCGTTCGAAACGACCGCGTCGTCGCTTTCCTGCACTTCGCCGAAACTGGCAATGCCCATTTTATTTTCGTCCGTCACGATAGGAGCCTCGATGTCGGGTTCCATGGAGCCCATCTCGGGTTCCTCCGGTTTGGCGTCCGGTTCGGGCAGCACTTCGCTGGTGTTGCGGTCGGAAGGCGGCACGGCTTGGGTCTGTTTCTTTATCGTTTCGTCTTCCTGATTGCTCATATATCCCGGCGTCGTATCGGGCGCAGCTTGAGGCGCAGCTTGAGGCGCCGCTTCCGGCGCGGACTTGGTTGCGGCTTCGCCGCTGAAGGTCCGGGCCGTATTCCCGGCATCCGCGGCCAGCGGCCTGTCCGCCGATTCCGACGCGTCTGCCGATTCCGACGCGCCTGCCGATTCCGACGCGTCTGCCGATTCCGACGACGACTTGCTGGCCGAATCGTGAAGCGATGGCGGATCGTACATGATGACAAACAATGCTGCGGCGATTCCGACGGCTGCGAATCCGGACAGCATCTTGAAGGAAATCCGGTCCGTCCAGCCGCGTTTCCGGTCCGCACGGCGCGGAGCGAGCGGTTCCTGCCGCGGTTCCGGCCCGCCAGCGGCCGGCCGTTCCGACGCTTGCTGCTCCCGATCGAGCATCTCCAGCTTCGGCAGGATGGCGTCGACCAGACTGTAAGGAGGCGTAACTTTCGGCAAGCTTTCCAAATCGTTTGACAATCGTTTCAACCGTTCGAGCATATCGGCACATTCAGGGCAATGTCTGGTATGAGTCATCAAGATTTCGGTTTCGCGCTCATCGAGATCGCCGTCAAGCTGACGTTGCATATATTCCATCACCTCTTGACAATTCATCCTCGGACACCACCTTTCTGATAATCTTGAAGTAACGCCTGAAGCTGCTGTCGCGCCCGGAACAAGTAGGATTTTACCGTGTTCAGCGGCAAATCGAGAGAGTCGGCAATTTCGTTATACGAAAAATCCTGCAAGTATCTCAGGACGACGACTGCCCGGTGATGCTCCGGCAGCCTGTCGATTGCGTCCCGGATATCCTTGGCCGCATAAGCCGCAAGCACTTCTTCTTCGACGGTATGTTTTTCCCGGAACACCAGTTCGTGCTCGTCAATCGAAACGGTCGGTTTGCTCCGTCTGAACTTGTCGATGCAGATATTGGTCACGATGCGTTGAATCCACGTTTTAAACTGCGCCTTCTCTTCATAGGATCCAATCTTGGTATAAATGCGGATAAGCGCCTCTTGCGCCGCATCCATCGCGTCCTGCTCGTTGTTCAAAATGTAGAAGGCTGTCCGGTAAACATGCGTTTCGATTTCGCGCAATAGGGTGATTAAAGCGTCGCGATCGCCCTTCTGAGCGGCTCTTATCAGATCCGGCTCCACCAACGAAGGCTCCCCCTCTCTTGCAACCTTATAGACGAAAAGGCTGCTTCATATGTTGCAGTCGATTTATTTATTCCAGTGACATGCGAAATTGAAGTAAAAAAAGCCAATACACCACATTAAAGAATAACAAAAAAACAGGGTGCCGTATACCCTGTTCGTTTGCCATAACGGACCATATTTCCCTTTTTTTACGGTGCCCTGCCGCCCGGAATAACCGTACGGGCATACAAGCCTGCGCGGGTGACCGCAAACTGCACTTCGCCGTCGCGGTCGGTCCGGAAGACGTAAGGGACCGAAGCCGCCCGCAAGCGGGCCAGCACGTCCGGGTGGGGATGGCCGTACATGTTGTTCCGGCCCGCCGAGATGACGGCGGCAAGCGGCCGCCAGTACGAAAGCCACTGCCCGGACGTCGAATACCGGCTGCCGTGGTGGGCGATTTTCATAACGTCGATATTAGCGGCAGGCCGCCGGACCGTCTCGCCGCCGGCCGCCGCAAGCAGCCGCTCTACCGTGGCGTCGATGTCTCCCGTCAGCAGAAACGTCCGTTCGTACAATTCGAGCAGCAGCACGACGCTGCTCGAATTCTGGTCCTCCTTCACCGGAACCGTTCCGCCCGCCGGAACGGCGGATGCCGGCCACAGAACGGTCACCCGGCTATGCCCGTCCGGCTGCCACGTCTGCCCGCTCGCCGCCCCGTATACGTGGATGCCGCGGTCCAGCGCCAGACGAAACAGCGCGAGCGCTTCCGGAGTCGGCTTCACGGTGCCGTTCCAGAGCAGCCCTTTGACCGGTATCGATTCGACGACGGCCTTAAGTCCGCCGATATGGTCGTGGTCCAGATGCGACAGCACAAGCAGGTCGATTTCCTTCACCCCGCGCTTCATCAGCAGCGGCACGACGACGTCGCGGCCCACCTCAAACGGGTCGTTCCTTGTCCGCCACTCCTCGCCGGGCTTGCGGAACGAGACGGTGCCGCCGCCATCGATCAGCAAATGCTTGCCCGAAGGCGTCCGCACGAGCAGCGCATCTCCCTGTCCGACATCGAGCACTTGCAGGCGTGCCGTCCGGTCAAGCCAATCCGGCCAATACGCATAGGCGAGCAGCAAGCCGAGCAGCAGGACGATGCCGGCGCCGGACAGCGGCCGAAGGCGCTTCCGGAAGCAGGCGGGCGCGCCGCTCCGCCGTGCGGCAATCGGTTCGCCGGCGCTTCCCGCCGGACTGGCGGACCAGGACGCGGGCGCGGGCCCGCTCCAGGCCGCGAGCGGTGCCGTTACCGGATCGGCCGCTTGGCCGGGCGCTGGCGGAATGCCCGGCTCCGCGCCATGCGGCGAATGGACTGCCGCAAGCCCGGGGGTGTTCCCTGGCGAGATGCCGGGCAGCGGTTCTGTGGCCGGACCGGCGGCGAAGGCCGGCCATTCGCGTTCGCCGGATCGGCCGGGCGCCGTGAAACGATCGAATTCGCGGGGCCGTGCGGACCGGCCGGCGGGCTCGGGCCGTGCGTGCTGCTGGAGCCATGCGGTCCGGCCGCCGGGCTCGAGCCGTTCGCGCTGCTCGGGCCATGCGGGCCGGCCAGCGGGCGCGGGCCGTGCGTGCAGCTCGGGCCATGCGGTCCGGCCGCCGGGCTCGGGCCGTGCGTGCAGCTCGGGCCGCTGCGATGCTATGCCGTTCAAATAAGCGCCCAGCAAGGCGAGCGCCCCGTACCATGCCGCGATCCAAATGACCGGAGGAGTCGCCCATATCGTCTTCAGCGCGCGCGCCTCGGCCAGGAAGCCGACAACTCCGAATGTCAGCCGGTTGCCCCAAACGGCCGGCCAAGCGAACCACTCCGCGCCTGCCGGCCAGATTGCGGCCGCGATGAGCGAAACCGCGCCAAGCGGCATGACGATGGAGCTGATAAACGGCACGAGCAGCAGGTTGGCAAAGAGCGAAAGCAGATGAAACTGGTTGAAATAATAGATGCTGAGCGGAAACGATACCGCCTGCGCGACAATCGTCACGCACGCCAGGTCGATCAGCGGCTGGATTTTGGTCCGGCGCGGCAGCGCGCGGCGCAGCGGAGGCACGCCGACAATCAGACCCGCCGTCACGAGAAACGACAGCTGAAAGCTGACGTTCGCCAGCAAAAACGGGTCCCATATGAGCATCGCCAATGCGGCTGCCGCCAGCACATGCAGGCCGTCCTTGAGCCGTCCCATGCGCGCGGCGACAAGTCCGAGCATGGCCATTATGCCGGCGCGCACGACCGAAGGAGAAGCGCCGGTCAGCAGCACGTAAAGCGGAACGGCGACCAGCAGCGCCGTGAACGTCCGTTCGCGCGTCAGCCGCAGCAGCCGGAGCAGGCCGCCGAGCGCGAACAGAAAGACGGCGACATGCAGGCCGGATATGGCCAGCACATGCGTCAGTCCCAGTTCCGAAAACTGCCGGAACTGCTCGGGGTCGAGGCTCTCGCGAATGCCGAGAACGAGACCTTTCATGTACCCGGCCTGATTGTCCGGGTACAGCTCGTCCATGCGAGCGCCGAGCCAGCCGCGGACGGCGTCCGCGCGTCCGAGCAGCGCGGCGGCGCTCCAGTTTGGGCCGGGCGCCGCGTCGACGGCGCCGATGCCCTCGGCCTTGAGCAGCCAGTGAATGCGCTGGCTGCGGAGATAGCGGCGGTAATCGAACCCACCGCTGTTGGTGGCGCCGGCCGGCAGCTCCAGCTCGCCGGCCACGCGCACGCGGTCGCCGCGCTGCCAGCGCGCGGCGATGTCACGGTCCGGCTGCGCAGCAAGCCGGACGAGGACGAGCAGGCGCTCGCGCACACGGCGCGGCGCCGCGGCGTCGCTTTCGCGGATGGCGTCCGCAATCACGCGGAAACGAACGCGGTCGCCGTCGATCTCGACCGCGGACACGATCGTCCCCTCCGCTTCGACCGCGAACGAAGCGGACGGGGACGCGCCCTCGGCGGCGGCGAGCAAATCCGGCAGGGCGGTAACGTTCCGTTCGTCCGCCCACATCCGGTGCCCCGCCGCCAGCACGAACGCCGCCAGGCAAACGGCGGCAAGCGGACGGGACGCGCGCCCGAGCAGCGCAAGCGCAGCCGCCAGCGCCAGCAGCGCCCCGCACGCCAGCCATACCCCGGCGGCTTCCAGCGAAGCCGCGGACGCGCTTCCCGCGACCCAGCAAGCGGCAAACCATACGAGCGGACGGCGATTCAATTTGCATCCCTCCTTAACGGCGATTCCGATTTCGTTCCCACGTCGTGCAATAAAACGGCACGAACCGCCCTTATCCGGTCTTTCCAAAAAGAAAGAACCTCTCTTTGCAGCAACGTGCGAAAAAGAGGTTCTTCCTCATAACGGATATGGCTAATAACAGAAGGACACCGGTCCGAAACCGGCGGCCGGCCGTACCGGCTTACGAAATGACGTTCATCTCCGCCTGTCCGGGCGGCTCGTACGTTTCCAGGCAGCGGAACACGATGCCCTTCTGCTTCATCAGCTCGTTCACCTTCGCGCTGTCCTTCGGATAGGCGCGGTGAAACACGACCTCGCGAATCCCGCTGTTGGCCAGCATGTTCGCGCATGTCCAGCACGGCTCGTCGGTCACATAAACCGTCGAGCCTTCCCTGTCGATCCGGTCGGTGAACAGCAGCAGATTTTGCTCCGCATGGATCGTGCGGATGCAACGCTGCTTCTTCACCATCTCCTCCTTGCCGTCGACAATCGCCAGCTCATACGATTCGGCGATCATGCACCCGGCTTCCGAGCAGTCCGGAACGCCCATCGGCGCGCCGTTGTAGGCGGTGCCGAGCAGCTTCTTGCCCTGTACGAGCACCGCCCCGACATGCCTGCGCGGGCAGCGCGAGCGGGTCGACACCATATAGGCGATATCCATGAAATAAGTGTCCCAATCCTTGCGGGACGCGTCCTGTAGACCGGTTGCCATCTGCTGTCCATCCTTTCTGCCGCCGCGTCCCTTCGGCGGAACGCGGTATTATTGGCTCGCCTTGATCGCTTGTTCAAGGTCGTACAAAATGTCGTCGATCCCTTCCGTGCCGACCGACAGCCGGATCATGCCCGGCTCTACGCCCGTCAGCCGTTGCTCTTCCTCGGAAAGCTGCTGATGCGTCGTGCTGGCCGGATGAATGATGAGCGACTTCGAATCGCCCACGTTCGCCAAATGCGAAAACAGCTTGACCGAGTTGATCACTTTTTTGCCGGCTTCGACGCCGCCTTTGATCCCGAATGTCAGAATGGCGCCCTGCCCTTTCGGCATATACTTCTGGCCGAGCGCATAGGAAGGATGGCTGGGAAGTCCGGGGTAGTTGACCCATTCGACCGCTTCGTTCGTTTCCAGATACTGCGCTACGCGCAGCGCGTTCGAGCTGTGCCGTTCCATCCGCAGATGCAGCGTCTCCAGGCCCTGAAGAAGCAGGAAGGAGTTGAACGGCGACAGCGACGCACCCATGTCGCGAAGCAACTGCACGCGGGCTTTAATAATGTAAGCCAACGGTCCGAGGGCATCCGCATATACGACACCGTGATAGCTCGGGTCCGGTTCGGTCAGGCCGGGGAACTTCCCGCTCGCCTTCCAGTCGAACTTGCCGCCGTCCACGATAACGCCGCCGATCGACGTGCCGTGGCCACCGATAAATTTCGTTGCCGAATGGACGACGATGTCCACGCCGTGCTCGATCGGACGGCACAGATACGGGCTCGGGAACGTATTGTCCACGATGAACGGGATGCCGTTCTCGTGCGCGATCGCCGCCACCGCTTCCAGATCGATAATGTCGCCGCGCGGATTGCCGATCGTCTCGGCAAATACCGCTTTCGTCCGATCGGTAATCGCCGCCCGGAAGTTTTCCGGATTCGACGGATCGACGAATTTGACCTTGATGCCGAGCTTCGGAAGCGTGATCGCAAACAGATTGTATGTACCGCCATACAAGCTGGAGGCCGATACGATTTCATCGCCGGAGCCGGCAATATTCAGAATCGAGTATGTGATGGCTGCTTGTCCGGAGGAGACCGCCAAAGCGCCGACCCCGCCTTCGAGCGCCGCAATCCGCTTCTCGAAAACGTCGGTGGTCGGATTCATAATACGGGTATAAATATTGCCCGTTTCCTTAAGTCCGAACAGATTGGCCGCATGGTCCGTATCCCGGAATCCGTACGAGGTTGTCTGGTAAATCGGCACCGCGCGCGCCATCGTCGTCGGATCGATCTCCTGACCGGCATGAACCGCCAACGTTTCGATGGACAGTTTTCTTTCTTCTGACATGTATAACGCCTCCTTGATTCCTTCTGGTTTTTGGCTTATTTGCAGTAAAATGGCATAGAACTCCTATCTATTTTCTCATATTTATTTCCCCGCTACAACGCTTTCTTTCATCTTTTCGAGCATTTTCGGGCCAATTCCTTTTACCCGCAACAAATCGTCCACGGAACGGAACGGCCCGTTAGCCTCCCGATCCGCCACGATCGCTTGCGCCTTGGCCGGACCGATTCCCGGAAGCGCGTCAAGCTCCGTCACCGTCGCCCGATTAATATCGATTCTGCCGTCGCGACCGCCTGCCGGTTCGCCGTTGTCGGCTCCCGATCCGGCGCTGCCGGTTGCGCCGGCGGCACCCGGATCGGCATTCCCCGCAGCGGTCGGATCGGCCGGCCGGTCGTTTCGCTCCGGAACGCCCGCTTTCGGTGTTGCCGTTGCGGCCGCGGGTTCCATACTGCCTCCCGCCGCAGTCTCCTCAGCCGCTCCGTCGTTACCGGTCTCCCGCTGGCCGGCGGCGCTGTCCGGCTGCCCGGGCGACAAGCCCCCGGCGGCAGCCGCAGATCGTTCGCCCGCTTTGCCGTCGTCACTCTCCGCTTCCGCAAGCGCCGCCGCCAACGGCGCGTCAAGCCGGATCCAGCCGGCCGGCTCCTCCCCTTTGGTCTTCGTCATTGCTCCGATCAGCAGCGCACCCGCAATGAGCAGCAGCGCTGCGGCGGCGGCAAACCTGATTTTCCGATCATTCCATTTCATGGCATTCATAGCGACACGCTCCTTCGCAACAATTTCGTCAGACATTGCGGATTCGTCGTCATGATGAACGGGCCGGCATGCATAAAGTAGTATGAGAGGCGCGAAAACGGCCCCGGTGCCGGTCGCGCCGCTTAGCGCCGCAAGGAGGGATCGTCATGAATGTCGGATTCATCGGGACGGGGAGCATGGGCAGCCTGCTGATCGAAGCTTTCGTTTCGTCAGGCGCGCTGACTCCCGGACAAATCGCGGCCAGCAACCGCACCTATGCCAAAGCGGCACGGCTTGCGGCTTGTTACCCCGGCCTCAAAGCCGTCACCTCTAATGCCGAAGCGGCGATTGGACGAGACATCGTTTTTTTGTGCGTAAAGCCGCATGAATTCAAAACGGTCATCGACGAGTTGCGTTCCGTCGCGGCCCCGGAACAACTCTTCGTGTCGATAACAAGCCCCGTCATGATAAAAGTGCTGGAGGACCAGCTGCCGAGCAAAATCGCCAAAGTGATTCCAAGCATAACGAACCGTGTGCGAAGCGGAGCGTCGCTGTGCATCTACGGCACCCGTACGACGGACGAAGACCGTGCGCGGCTGGAGAACCTGCTCGGCTTTATTAGCGTGCCTCTGCACATCGACGAACGCTATACGCGCATCGTGTCCGATCTGTCAAGCTGCGGCCCGGCTTTCATCTCCTACGTGCTGCAATGCTTCGTAGACGCCGCCGTCGAAGAGACCGGCATCGACCGCGAGCAGGCGCTCGCCGTCGCCACCGCCATGCTGCGCGGCACGGGCGAGCTGCTTACCGCAGGCGGCATGACGCCAGAGCAAATTCAGCAGCGGGTCGCCGTTCCCGGCGGCATTACGGCAGAAGCACTTCAGCTTATGGAACGCGAGCTTGACGGCGTTTTCGGGCAGGTGATCCGGACGACGCATGCCAAGTTCAGGGAAGATATGGAAAGTATCGGCTTCTCCTTCTATGGCGAAGAGGTGAACGGTCTGTAACGAACGCCGGGCGTTCTGACCGCTCACCTCTTTAGGATGCTTTCCTAATTGGCGACAATATTGACAAGCTTGCCTTTGACCGCGATCACTTTACGGATCGTTTTGCCTTCGATCATTTCCTTGATTTTGTCCAAATCGAGCGCGATGCGCTCCATTTCGGACGTGTCGGTATCCGCGGGTATCGACAGCCGCTCAGCAATTTTGCCGTTCACCTGCACGACAATCTCCACTTCCTGGTCGACCGTCCAGGCTTCGTCGTAAGTCGGCCACGGCTCGTACGTAATCGTCTCCTTATGGCCAAGCTTCTCCCACAGCTCTTCGGCAATATGCGGCGCGAACGGCGAAAGCATCTGTACGAAGTTTTCCATCGCCTTGCGGGGCAGCTCATCCGCCTTGTAGGCTTCGTTCACAAAAATCATGAGCTGGCTGATCGCCGTATTGAAGCGAAGATTTTCGATATCTTCGGTCACTTTTTTAATTGTCCGGTGCCACGTCCGCTTGAACGCGTCGCTGCCTTCCCCATCGGCGATTTTGCCGTTCAGCTCGCCGTTCTCGTCCACGAACAGGCGCCATACCCTGCTCAGGAAACGGAACGTGCCTTCCACGCCGTTGGTGCTCCACGGCTTCGTCGCTTCCAGCGGCCCCATGAACATTTCATACATCCGCAGCGTGTCTGCGCCGTATTCATTGACAATGTCGTCGGGATTGATGACGTTGCCGCGCGACTTGCTCATCTTCTCGTTGTTCGTGCCGAGAATCATGCCCTGATTGACCAGCTTCCGGAACGGCTCCTTCGTCTCGACGACGCCGAGATCGTACAGCACTTTATGCCAGAAGCGGGCGTACAGCAGATGGAGCACCGCATGCTCGGCGCCGCCGATGTACAGGTCGACCGGCAGCCATTCCCGCTGCTTCTCCTTCGAGCAAATTTCCTTGTCGTTATGCGGATCGATAAACCGCAAGTAATACCAGCAGCTGCCCGCCCATTGCGGCATCGTATTCGTTTCGCGGCGCGCCTTCATGCCGGTTTCCGGATCGACCGTTTCCACCCAGTCGGTAACGACCGCGAGCGGCGATTCGCCCGTGCCGGACGGCCGGATTTGGTCGACGTCCGGCAGCAGCAGCGGCAGTTGATCCTCCGGAACGGTCTTCATCGTGCCGTCTTCCAGATGAAGGATCGGAATCGGCTCGCCCCAATAGCGCTGGCGGCTGAACAGCCAGTCGCGCAGCCGGTACGACACTTTGCGGCTGCCTTTGCCGGTTTCCTCCAGATGCTTGATCATGGCGTCGATCGCTTCCGCGTTGTTTAGTCCGTTCAGGAAATCGGAGTTGACATGAGGGCCGTCCCCGACGAACGCTTCCTTCTCGATGTCCCCGCCTTGCACGACTTCCACGATCGGCAGGCCGAACTTGCGCGCAAACTCCCAGTCCCGCTGGTCGTGGCCCGGCACCGCCATGATGGCGCCCGTCCCGTAACCGGCAAGGACGTAGTCGGCGACCCAGATCGGCACTTTCGCGCCGCTTACCGGGTTAATCGCGTAAGCGCCGGTGAAGACGCCCGTCTTGTCCTTGGCCAGATCGGTCCGCTCGAGATCGCTCTTGCGGGCGGCCGCTTCGCGATAGGCGTTTACCGCGTCGCGCTGCTCGTCGGTGACGATGACGTCCACCAGCTCGTGCTCCGGCGCCACTACGCAGTAAGTCGCCCCGAACAGCGTATCCGGGCGGGTCGTGAAGATAACGAGCGAAGCGTCATGCCCGTCGATGGCGAAAACCGCCTCCGCGCCGACGGATTTGCCGATCCAGTTGCGCTGCATATCTTTGATGCTTTCGGGCCAGTCGAGCTCTTCCAGGTCTTCCAGCAGACGTTCGGCGTATTCGGTAATTTTGAGCATCCATTGACGCATCGGCTTGCGCACGACCGGATGGTTGCCCCGCTCGCTTCGACCGTCGATCACTTCCTCGTTGGCCAGCACGGTTCCGAGCGCTTCGCACCAGTTGACGGGAACTTCCGCTACATAGGCGAGCCCTTTTTTGTACAACTGGATAAAAATCCACTGCGTCCACTTGTAATAATCCGGATCGGTCGTGCTGAATTCGCGGTCCCAATCGTACGAGAAGCCGAGCGATTTGATCTGGCGGCGGAAGTTGTTAATATTTTTCACCGTAATGTCGCGGGGATGCTGCCCGGTATCGAGCGCATGCTGCTCCGCCGGCAGGCCGAAGGCGTCCCAGCCCATCGGATGAAGCACGTTGTAGCCCCGCATCCGCTTGTAGCGGGCGACGATGTCAGTAGCCGTATAGCCTTCCGGATGCCCGACATGCAGTCCGGCCCCCGACGGATACGGGAACATGTCGAGCGCGTAAAATTTCGGCTTGGACTTGTCTTCGCCGGTACGGAACGTCTTGTTCTCTTCCCAATACCGCTGCCACTTCGGTTCGATGACGAGCGGGTTATAGCCTTGATGCTGCTGTTGGCTCATGAAACGGGTTCCTCCTTCTAATCGTTCAAAACAAGCAAAAAGCCTTCCGTCCGTAGCGTTCGTCGCTAGGGACGGAAGGCTTGGCTTCCGTGGTACCACCCTAGTTAGCGCGGGGACATGCTTCGCCCCGGCTCACTCTTCGCCCTTAACGCGGGTCACGGCATGCTTGGACCGGACATACTCCATCTCATCGGACGGAATAACCGGCTTCGCATGCGGCTCCAAGGCGAGTTCGCGTCGTCCGCGGGTCCGGCTTGCACCTACCGCCGGCTCTCTGAGCCGCGCTGCAACGATACTACTGCTCCTCTTCTGCGCCAACTATGAAGCTATGCAAACAGATACTACGATTATAAAGAAGCGCCATAGCGCTGTCAAGGCATACCAGCCGTATGCCATTGCCGCTGCCGTTCCTGGAGGGGGCGCTGCATCTCCTGAAATCCGCCGCGCCTTCCGGCCTACTGCCGGCGGTGAACGCCGACCTCGCTGTATACGCTGCCGATAATGCGAATCGGCACGGTCGCCGTCTTGACGACGCCGTTCTGGTAACGGACAGTAAAGACGACGTTGTATGTCCCTTTGTCCAGCCCCTCCGTTAGCGAACTCCATTTGACATTGTACAGCTCGCCGTTATAGACAGTCGGATCGCCGGACGATTGGAGCCGCGCCGCCGTCTCCAGCAGTTTGCCGTCCAGCCCTTTGGCCTTCAGCTCGGCATCGACGCGGGCGACCGGAGCCGCGGAAGTTACCGCGCTGACGAGCAAAATTTCGCCGGCATAGAAGTCTTTCGGATGATTGGTCACTTCATGCCCCGCTTTCCGGTGAATCGCCTCCCATTCCGCGGTATGCCGGACATCCCCGACAAGCGTCAGCGGCAGAACGGTCACCGTCTTGGACACGCTATGCTGCAGTTGTCCGTCGGACACGGTCAGCGTAACGAGATAGCTGCCGGGCTTGGCGTTCGGAATGACCGGTACGGCCGTAAACGTCGATACGGTGCCTCCCGGATCGCGGATGTTCCAGTTATATGTCAGCTCGTCCCCGTCCGGATCGGACGAAAGATCGATCAGGGTGAGCGTGTCGCCCTCCCAGACCGGCTTCGGCATCCAGTCGAAATCGGCGGCCGGCGGGCGGTTCGTTTCAATATAGAAATATTTCGGCCCGCTCCAATCGCTCCATTCGTATCCGTCATGCGCCCGCACATTTACATAGAGCGTCGCGCCCTCGGGCAAATTTTGCGTCGGGACGAATTGCAGCGCGCTGCCGCCCCTCGTGTACGTATCCGCCACCAGCTCGCCGCCGAGCCGATAAATGCGCAGCTGATATTTTTGCTGCTCGTCTCCGTCCAGATCGACGAATGTCCAGCGGAACGTCGGCCTCAGCGTATCGAAGCGCGTCGGTTTGGACGGATCGGAGCTGGACGGCTGAACGACGGTGGCGGCAGGCTTCCGGTTATGGATTTGAATCTGCATTTCGTACTGCGCCGATGCGCCGGCCGAATCTTCGACAATTTGCCGGACAACGAAGCTTCCGACGCTGCCGAACGTTTTCGTCCATGACGTGCGCGACGTGCTGTGCAGCATGTCTGCTCCGCCGCCGCTTCCCGCGGCGCGGATGTAATATTCATGCGGCAAATTTTCTCTTCCGCCATCCTCCAGATCATAAGCGGTCGAATTGAACGTTACCGGCACTCCCCTGTACGTATTGACGGCGCTGGCCGTAAATCCGGGGACCGGCGGCGTATTCGGCGGCGAGAGCCGGCCGACGTCCAGATAGACGACCGTGTAATCCGACCAGGCGCCGTACTCGTCCTTGACCGCCATCCCGATTTCATAGCGTCCGATCTCCTGCGGGGACATGAGTTTGCCGGTTACATAATTCCCGCCCGGCGTCCGGTAATAATACTTCCTCTCCATAATCCCGCGCGTATGCAAATAGTCGATGCCGGTATTTTCATTCGAATAGCGGCTCGGACTTTCATACCGGTCCGGATCGTAGCTGCTGTCGTGCCATACCAGTTTGCCGGACGAATTTTGCTCGACGCTAAATAAGGATACCGGTCTCCGGTGTACGGTCACCTTGCGGGTAAACGGATCGGACAACTTCCGGTATTGCCCGAATACGTTCGACGGATGCCGGTAGTCCGGATGCGGATCGTCCCGCGCCTGCAACCGAACGACATAGTCGCCCACTTTATCGAAAACAAGCTGCTCGGAAGCGAACGACCGGTTGTGCAGGGCGGACACTCCCTGATTGTTGATGAACCGGACCGTATGCTGTATCGTCCACTCGTATGCGCCGGACATCGGATCGTTCTCGGGATCTTCGAAGCGGATGTTGCCGTAGCGCACTTCCGCCTTGGCCGTCACAGGGTCCCAGATCGCGTAGCTGTGCGACCATTCGTCCTTCAGCTGCAGCGCCCGGTACGCCAGCGGGCCGAACGAAACGAAAGATTTGTCCGCAAAATACCCGTACCGCCCTCCGGAAAAAGCGCTGTCGCTAACCGTAAACAACGGCGCCCCGTCAAGAAAAAGCTGCATTTCCGCGCCGATGATGCGGAGCTTGAACGTATAGTCCCGCTTGCTCTGCAAAGGATAGCTCATCGTCTTGAGCACAGTGCGGGTCCCGTTTACATACTTGGCAATCCGAATGTTCTTTCCGTCCGTTTCTGCCGCGTAACGGTTGCGCGAATCCTGCATCCGGAACGAAAGACCGAGCCACTCCGAATCGTAATCGGCATTTTCCATTCGGAAGGAAAAGAGCATTTCGACGTCGCCATTAATCGATGAAGGGGAATAAAACTGGCCGTTCGTAAAGGAACGAAACAGCGGCTGCGTCGTTGTCGGCGTTCCGACCGCCACATTCAAATAATATTTCGAATCGTTCTGGTTCCTGGGTTCTGTCATGTAAACATAAACACCGTCGCCGAAATATTCGCCGAAAATTTGTTCGTCGTAATTGTAGCAGTTGCTGCTGCCGAACGAGGCGACAAGTTGCCCGGCCGTATCGAGCACATTATTGTATCTGCCGCAGTTGTAGTCGTTTAAAAATCCGGTTCGATATCCGTCAATTGTCGTCGTAAAGCTTCTGTCCGCCTTCGAAATTTCCCCTTGCCAGTCGACCGTCATTTTCGTCCGGTCCGGCGTGCTGTAGTGATACTTCTCCATATCGTCGCCAGCCGATTCGCTAAGCCGCCCTTTGATCGTTCCGTTGGAAAGGTCGATCACATTGATCACTTCGGAAGAAAGCGGAATCCATCCGTCCCAATAGGTGCGGTATTGTTTGGCCAGCAACTCGCCCTTCAACGGATTGATCATAAGACTGTTAAACTGGTCGAGCTGAAACATCGAAGAAAACCCGCCTGCCGACGCCCTGTTCGGATATCCCGCTTCGGCAGGAGCCGTGAGATACGTTCTCCATGCCAGACTTAAATCGGGATTGTATTTGGTCACATTCAGATCCCAGTAGTAGTAGCTGCCATTCAGAATTCTTACCCCCTCATAAGCGTAAATCGCTCCTGTCGGATCGGTAAAGAACGGCTGGATGGATACGTAAGGATTGCCTTCTACGACCCAATTGTAGGATCGGATGGCCGGCACTTTCCAGGACGGTTTATCGATCAACTCCAACTCGGGCGTCATCAAAATCCATTCCGCATGGGCTTCTCCGGCCACGTTGGTTCCGATGTTGCGCCTTAAGTAAACATTCGGACCGCTGGCATGACTGATTTTCCAAACCCCCCATTGGAAAGATCTCCCCAAGTCGTCCGGAAACGTTTTTCTTCGGATTTCATTGCCGGTGAAAATATCATATACGACTGCCTCGTACTTGCTGTCTTTAAAATTAAAGGTGTACAGATATTGCCCGGCCATTTCCCATTGCGTATGTAATCCTTCCGGTATCGCGATCGTATAAACAAACGGAGACCCGTTTTGATAGCGGTACTTGACGCGAAAATCTTCCACATACATCTCGGCAGGCGACAGCTTTTTCGGATCCAATGCGTAAATCGTCGTCTTTTTGATACTGAAGTCAATGGAATCCTTATGATCAAAGAAAATGTATTTTTTGTTCGATCGGATTTTAGGCAAATCATTTCTGTAGTCGTAAGGTTCGAACTCCATCAAATACCCGTTCGGACCCACAACCGGATGGTTTAAGCGCAAATCAAAGGACGAAGCGCTGCGCCAGGGCGACAGCCGGTTGGTGCCGAAACCGTTGTTCGTTACCCCAAGCGAGGTCCAATATTCACCGGCAGTTCGGTTCGGATCCTCTACATGGTAAATGTTATTTTCCTGCTGCCCGAAGTTCCGACCCTCGCCGCTTGCGAGCCAACCGTTTTTCACTTCCCATAGATTGTTTTTGTTATAGACTTGCCGCGCTTCGTTGGTCACATAGACAGGCCACCCCATCATCGTTTGAGGCGTTACAGTCGTGTACAGGTTCAGATTCGGTTGCGGATATTTCCCTTCCATATCGAAAGAAACTTCCGGTGCATTGTTCACGACGTCCATCGTAAGCTCGGTTTCGGCAATTTCGGAAGTGTCCCCCCATTTGCCGTAAGCTTCCGTCACCTTCAGATGGAACAAATATTTCCCGACCTTTGCCGGCCGGAAAACAGCCTTTTGCAGACTGCCGGGAAGGCTGACCCACTCGTCGTCCCCGAAACCGTTGTTGTTGCGGTCGTACTTGTAGCGGTATTCGGCTTGGACGATCGGATCGCCGTCGGGTGAATACGATTTGTTGACGATATCGTAGGCGGTCTGGCGCACCGCGACCGGCGGAACGTCAAGCCTGGCGACCGGCGGTATGTCCGGCTTCACGACGATGTCGCAAGTCGCCGGTTCAAGCGATTTCAAACCGAAGGAATCGTAAACGTGCAGCGACACTTGCACGACGATATCTTTGCTTGTCCCGTTGGAATATACCGTACGGCGGTTCGTCCACTCATCGCGGCTATGGTCGATGGTCCGCCCCACAGGGCTGTAGCTTCTGCCGCTATCGAAAGCCGACGGCGGCACCTGCCTGTTCTCGACGACTTCGGCCGGACATGTGGCGATCGGAACCGGATTTTTCGGTACGACCCGGATATAGGTCGAAGCCGAGGACGTCAGTCCGAACTCGTCGCGCATCGTCCCCGATACGGAATGGTAGCCGACGCTGTCCATCGTAATCTGGTGGATGCCGACATCGGAATGAACCCCTTTCGATCGCAAGGATTGGATGAAAGGCGTGCCTCTCTCCAGATCGAAACCGTTAAAATACAACGTGTCGCCGTCCGGATCGTACGGCGTCGGCACGGAATCGTCAAAGATGACCATCAGGTCCAGTACCGTTCCTTCCACCACTTCATAAACCGGCTGGGTCGGCCGATCGGGATGCACGAAACCGATTTTAAACTGCGGCGGACTGTTGGTAGCAGGCCCTTTCACAACAAGCGGCTTAGGTCCGATCCAGTCGCTTTCTCCGCACGTCGTTTTGATTTTCATATAGACCAGATGCTGCCCGACCCCGATAATCCATGGATAGTTGCCGATGGAATAGACCGTTTCCGCCGTCTGGCCCATCACCCGCGGCGTCGTAAACGTGCCGTTTCGTTCGATTTTATAGTAATGGTATTGGTAGGCGCAGCCGTTCAGCCGGAAATCTTTCGGTACGAGGCGGAACGTATCCCGGTAGTTGATCGTATCCGGGAGGACCTCGAAATCTCCGGTAAAATCGGCTTTCGTTTGATAAAAGAACGTCACATAGGCTTTGGGCTGACTTTGCTGCAAGGTGACGACGACGGACATACCTCCACTTATTTCATCTGAATAGTGGGAATAATGCAAGCTCCGACCGATCACCGAACCGTACGAGCCGTCCGGGTGCACTGTTTCTTTGGCGGGCAAACTGGCGACCGGTATGACCGTCTCGCCCTTGTTTTCGAAATGGCCGTTCGGTCCTGCACGCACCATATGCCGGATATGAATGCTGCCCGGAACATCTTTGGCGGCATAAATAAAGTAGATATACAGCGTTTTGAACGAACCGTCGTATGTAAAGGGACCGAAGCCGCCGCTGCTGTACGGTTTGTTCATACCGGGCGGATTTCCCGTCGTCGTCTTTTTGTATCCGAGATAGGAGAAGCCTGCGTGCTCGGGGGGTGAAAACATCAGGCTCTGTCCTTCTTTCATTTGAACCTCCCGGTCCGGAAAGACGGATGACAAGCTCTGCCCGTCCTCGGTAAAATGCTTGACGATCGCTATCGCTTCGCTTTTTTTGTAGTACAGATAAAGCGTGTAGGTATCATACGAACCGTCATATGTAATGGCCGGCGGCAACCCCGGCGTCAGCTCCCCCGTCTGGCTGCCGTCCTTCTGAAACTTGTATCCGACGTATTCATAATCCGGATGGGACGGGGGAGTCGCAGCATACTGCCCTCCTTTTTGCATAGCTGTTACTTTGTCCGGAAAGATCGAGGACAAGCTTTTCCCGTCCGTTGTATAATGGCGCGTCGTATGTTGGCCTTCGAGATCGAATTCGAAGAGGACTGGGAAGTAGTAGCGGTAGGCTTTGACCTTCGGACCGCAGCTTGGACAAGGGTCAGTATCTGGGTCTAATCTAAGATCAAATGGCCTGTTGGCCTCAAGTCTACCAGTTAATGAAGCTGTAAAATTAACACTACTCGAGCTTAGTCCGGATTCTACTTTTATGTCAGGATTATTTAGGACTTGTGCAAAGTAGTCCTTATATTTTTCATATTCTTGTCCTCCCTGCCTTGAATTTATAAAATATTCGACATGCTTGTTATTGGCTTCCGAAAAATTGATGACTTTCACGGCACGAACGGTGCGACCGGGAAAGGCGAAATTGTACGTATAACTGATTTGCACTTCATCCCCAGGCCGTTTACCAGTCCATTCCCCCGATGAATTCGACCAGATTTCATAGGACATGAAACCGACTGCATGCCTTTTCGTCGGTACGCCATCCGGGTCTTTATACGGCGTAATATGTGAATTGCCGAAATCGGGAGGCTGTTCTGCCTGAGCTGGCATCGGTAATAAAAACGGCACAATCAATGGGACGATAATCGATACAAGAAGCAAAAAGGCCGTCGCATTTGTTCGATTCATAGCTCGAATAGAGTTGCTGTAATCAACCCGTACTCCTTTCTTTTATTTCGATAAATAGTTTTGGACCAAAATAGCAGCATCTGAAGCAATATGAATACCTATGTATTCGATGTCTTTCAGCTGTAATTTATCATAGTCTTTCTGACCGAACAGAAACTCATCAATACTTTCTATGACAGAATTATAATGGACCCGAATATTTCCAATGGATTCACGGCTACCTGAAAGTTCCTGGCGCAATTTTGTTGGCTGACCCTTTTGAAGTAAATAATACGATACACCCATCACACCTTTATCTGTCGAAATTGTGCGAATATACTCTCTTCCATTTTTGTCATATGCTTTGTCCATTCGATAATAAATATCGTTTGAAATAATAACAGGAAAGTCCTTCTCCTGAAGAATCCTCACTTTAGTATGAGGTTTAAAATTGTTTTTGCTATTTTCAAGTACCGACTCCCCAAGCTTCCCCTTGAAATAATGTTTGTAAGGCTTGATATCTACGGCCTCAACGACATCTTCGACCTTCGGGATGTCTTTGCTGCCGATCCATACGTAGCGGTTCACTGCATCCCATTCCACCGGTACGCCGAGTCCTTCGCTAATAACCCGCAACGGTACGAGCGTCCGCGACTTTTCGGCAATCGGCGCCTTCGTCAGCGTCACAGCCTTGCCGTTGATCGTCGCTCGCTTCGAACCGATCGTCAGCGTGACCGTTTTTTTCCCTTTACTCGCAGTTATTGTGTTACCCTTCAGATACAGTTTGCCGTTCAGTTTGTCGGTGACAAAACGCAGCGGAACCATGACCGTTCCGTCGTCCACTTTGGGCTTAACGTCAAAGATGACCCGACGGGCATCTACCAGCACTTCCAAGGACAAATCCGCTTTTTTTGTATTGGTTGCTGCCACAGCGCTCCCCGAACCCCCGAAGACAAAAGCAACCGCCGCCAGTCCCAACATCCATTTCTTCGCTTCCTTCAACATGTCCAATACCTCCACTATGAAAAATGATTTCTCTGACCGAAGCTTGGTATAAACGCAGTAAAAACACCGCCTTATTTAACACATTTTACCACCCTGGCGATTGGGAACATAGTCCTATTTTTGTTGAAATGTTGTAACAAATGCCTGTAAAACGCAAAAAAAGCACCTCTCGCATCGTTCATGCAAGCAGGTGCTTCCCGCTATTGTGGTTCATTCAGTTACTGTAAGTATATTCCTTTACTCCCGGAAATGCAAGCATAATTTACCTGCATTGTGATACGCAGCCCAATTAACGTTTATCGGCAAACACAGGACGCGAATGCCGACCGCTTACTTAACGTCCGGTTCCAGCTTTTCCCGGATCGCCTCGACCTCGGCGTCGGACACCGTCTTGCCGCCGTAGCGGACCGCTTCATACGCGGTGACCAGCGGCGCTGCACCGGCATTGCCGCCGGCGGCTTCGCGTTCCGCATTCCGCTGCCACGCGGCTATATCCTTCGCCGTTTCGCCCGGCGTCAAATGCGGCCGAATCGGGTAGCCTTTCCGCATCGCCCGGCGCAGCCATTCGCGGTACAGGAAACGTACCTTGTCCGCATTCGTCCCCGCTTCCGGCCATTTGTCGGCCGTCCCCTCCGCCCGCTTTCCGAACCGGAACAAGCCGCCGCCCGAACGCTCGCGCTCGAGGCTTTCCACCTCATCCTCGTAACCCGGATGGGCCGTCACGGCTCGCTCCCTCCGGAGCAGGCGGAGCAGCCACGCCGTCCATTTCCGCAGCGCGGACGGAAGTTTCCGGCCAAGCTTGTATAGCAAATAGATGAGGCCGACAATGGCTGCCGCATAAAGCAAAAAGACGACGATCTGCTCCAGCCATTCCAGCAGAACGGACCGCTGTCCGTCATCCCGCGGCAGCAGCGGCGTCATCCCCTGCTCCGGCTGCTGAAGCGGCGGAGTCTCGGACGGACCCGATCGGCTGAACAACGCTTGCAGCAAGGCGATCAGCCGCTCCCGCAGCCATTCCCAGCCTTCGCGGATATGACTGAAAAACATAAGCGCGGCGATGACGACTAGCGCCAGCGTCACGAGCAGCCGGTTATGCCGCCGGACCGCGGCCGGCAGCGCGTCTGCGGAACCGGACAGCGTCTCGGCGCGCATATTGAACAGATTGATCCGGAAGAGCGAAACGACGAGCGCGAGCAGCCCGAACGCATTCAGCGCTCCGCCGTAAGGCGCGGTCTTCGGCAGCAGCGGCGCGAAAACGGATAGCAGGAAGTATGTCAGCAATCCGGCGCCGTACCATGCAAGAGAAAATTGGGCCATCCAGTCTTCCTCCGCCATCCTGCCGCCGCGCATGACGGCGATGAAGACGATGACGGCGGAAAAGGCAAACGGCAAGGAAAGCCCGAAGAAAGCGAAGCTCCAGACGGCGCTGACGGCGATGGCGAACAGCACCGACCGGTACAGCCGCCGAAGCGGCAACCACAGCTTGCCGGCGCATCCGGCCGCGTAAGCGAGCGGCAGTACCGCCAGCCACCAGACTGAGGTGCCGGCCTCCATCGCATAAGCCGCAATAATCGTGAGGAGCGGCAGGAAGAGAAGCGTTTCGACCGCTCCTTTCAGGATAGCGGCACCTGTGGCCGTAAACCGGTCTTTCATTCGCCCTCACCCGCTTTCCGGTCATTTGCCTTCGGCAGCACCTCATCGAGCATCAGAAACGTAACCGCATGCCCCTTGGAACGGAGCAGCTCGGCGGCACGATCCAGCTTGTCGCTGCGATAGGCGGTCAGCAGCAAAATATCTGTCCGGTCCTCGAGCCGGCCCGCTTCCGCCTCCAGCAGCTCCGCGAACGATTCGGTGCGCGCCAGCACAAGACGCGCCAGCGCTTCGTACACTTCCATCACCCGCCCGGCCCCCGATGCCGGCGACATCCGGATCGAGATTCTCGGTCCGTCAATATCGTGGGCATTGACGCCGAAGCCGAAAGCGAGTCCCTGGCGCGCCGCGTATTCCGCGATGCCGGCGACGAGCGCGATGCCCCGTTCCGCCCGCTCGACCTCGTTGACCGTATTCCACATCAGCTCATGGTCTTCGATGTTCAAATATACCATGAGCCGCCCGTCGGCCGTAAAATCCCGGACCTGCACCTGCAGATCGCCGGTGCGGGCGGTCGCTTTCCAATTGATGCCCCGCAGCGGATCGCCCGGACGGTAATCCCGCACACCTGCGACGACGAACGGATCGTCGACGATCCAGCGGCGGACGACCATCTCCCCTTGCCAGCTCCGGAAAGCGTCCGGCATGTCGTCGAGCGGCACCGGCTTCGGATAGACGAGCAGCTCGGCTCCGACATCCTGCTGCCGCATCGTGCGGGCGAGCCCGAACAGATCGCCGCTTGTCAGCGTCACGGAGCCAAGTCGGTAGCAGCCGCGACGAACGGCGCGGACATCGTGCCTGCGGGTAATTTTCGTATGCGGCATCAGCGCGAACAGACTTTTGTGGTTCTGGAACAGCATCCCGCTGCTGATGTCCAGATTCGCCTGGCTTCTGAACTTCAGACCCGTCGGCAGCAACGATTCGACCCGGAGCCACGGAACGGGAATCGACTTGCGGTTTTCGATTTCCTCAATCATTTCGATCCGGTCGCCCTCGAAGCAGGCGCGCACAGGAAACGACCGCGCATACTTAAGCCTTCTCATCGCGGCATAGCGGAACAGCCTTCCCTGAACGAAAAGGACGATCGCGACGAGCGGCACCAGCAAATAAAAGGCCATTCTACTCCGATCCTTTCTGTACCGGCAAGCCCTGGCCGGACATTCGTCTCCTAGCTCGAGCTTCGATGGGAAAGCAGCGTGTCTTCCGCTGGAACCGGAACTTCGCGCAGCACCTCTTCGATCGTCTCTTCGGCTTCATACGGCCTGGCCCTGGACACGCTCCGCAGTTGAAGACGGTGAGCCAGAACCGGCACCGCCATCGCCTTGACATCGTCCGGCGTCACGTAATCCCGGCCCCGGATCGCGGCATGCGCCTGCGCCGCCTTCAGCAGCGCCTGGCTGCCGCGCGGGCTGACGCCGATCGCCACATTGTCGCGGGTTCTCGTCCGCTCGGCAATCGCCAGAATATAGCGGAGCACGTCGTCCCCCGCTTCCGTCCGGGCATACCGATCCTGCGCACGCACGACATCTTCCCGGTCCGCGACCGGTTCCAGCCGATCGAGCGGATTGTCCTCCCTGAACCGTTTCAAAATGTGAAGCCCTTCTTCTGTCGACGGATATCCCATCCGAATCTTGAACAGAAAACGGTCAAGCTGAGCCTCCGGCAGCGGAAACGTCCCCTGCTGCTCGATCGGATTTTGCGTCGCGATGACGAGGAACGGCCGCTCCAGCTTTCGCGTTACCCCGTCCGCGCTCACCTGCCGCTCCTCCATACATTCCAGCAGGCTGGATTGCGTCCGCGGAGTCGCCCGGTTAATCTCGTCGGCAAGCACGATATGGGCGAACAGCGGACCGGGACGAAACTCGAACTCCGCGAGCTTCTGGTTAAAAAACTGGATTCCGCTCAAGTCTGACGGCAGCAGGTCGGGCGTAAACTGGATGCGCTTGAATTCGCAGCGAAGCGACTTCGCCAGCGACTTGGCGAGCAGCGTTTTGCCGGTGCCCGGAACGTCTTCCAGTAGAACGTGACCCGATACGATCAGGGCGATGAGCAGCTTGTCGACGACATCCTCCTTGCCGACGACAACACGGCCAATGTTGGCCCGCAGCCGGTCGGCCAATTCCTGAATGTCGGCCATATTCGATTGCACGAGAGGCTCTCCTCCTTGTGGAAACGCATTCTTTTTTTAAAACAACAAGCATTTCCCCAATTTTACCATAAAGCGGCTTCGTTGTCCGAATACAGGGAGGGCCTTCGCATGATCCAAAACGTTAAATGTTCGATCCGTCCCGGTAAAGACATGCGGTTTTTCAAGATTAAAATGAAAAGAGAAGGCGAGATTTGCCGCGATTTCATCACAAATTCGGGAGGAATGGAAATTGGCGCAATCGTCCTACGTCACACAAGAGGATGTCCTTTTCTTTCGCGAAAACGGATACTGGGTATCGCCCAAGCTGTTCTCGGAAAGCGAACTGGAGGAAATGATCGAGCACCAGGAAAAAATATACCGCGCGGAATACGAGCTCGGCCGCGAGCCGTGGAGCACCTGGAAGGCCGGAGACAATCCCCGCTCCTTGCGCAAAACGGATAACGCCCACTGGTCCGATCCGGTGCTGCGGCGGGTAGCGACGCATCCGGTTATCGGCGAGATCGCCGCACGCCTCATGAATGCGGACAAAATCGCGTTATGGCACGACCAGTTGCTTTACAAGCCGGGCAGAGCCGACCGCCGGCATACGGCGAACGTCGGCTGGCATCAGGACTACGTCTACTGGCAATGCTGCGCCGAACCGTCGCTTGTGACGGCCTGGGTCGCGTTTACCGATGTCGATCTGTCGAACGGCTGCATGCAGGTCGTGCCGGGAAGCCATAAGTGGGGACTCGTCAAAGTAAACGACTTTTTCGAGCAAAATCTGGAGAAGCAGCAAGAGCAGATGGAACTGCCGGACGGGCAGGCGTTCCGGCCCGTGCCTCTCGTCATGAAGGCCGGCCAGGTCAGCTTTCACCATGCCTTGACGATTCACGGCAGCGGTCCGAACACGACGGACAGCCCGCGCCGCTCGATGGCCGTCCATCTCATGACCGGCGACACGAGGTACCGGAGCGGCACGCCGGCCGAAGGCCATATGAACGTGAAGCTGCTGAACGGGCGCGACGGCGACCTTTTCGAAGGCGAGCCGTTCCCGGTGCTGTATCCGCCAAGCGTCCGCTAACGGCTGCCCTCCGCCGACATCTGGCGGTATTGCAGGGGCGACATGCCGGTGCATCGCTTGAAAAAGACGCTGAACGCATGAATGGAGGAAAAACCGAGCGATTCCGCGATGGACGACACCGTCTGGTCCGTCTCCCGAAGGCTGTGCTTGGCCTGGTCCACGCACAGCCTTCGCCGGTATTCACCGATCGGCATGCCGACCACACGGCGAAACTCCCGCGTCAGATGCGGCCTGCTCACATGGTAGCGGGCGCATAGCTCGTCGATCGTCAACGCCGCCCCCGCGTCGCCGTGCAAATCCATCAGCAGCGCGGGGATATATCCGGCCGGCACGCGCGCGGGTGGCAGGGCCGCTTCACGATCGGTCTCGCCGCCGCGGTACAGCCGGTAGACGTGGACGAGCAGCTGCAGCAAGAGACCTTGCGACAGCAGATGGCCGTATGGCTCGTCTACGCGGATTTCGCGGAACAGCGCGTCGAACAACGCGCGCGTCCCGGAGTCGATATCCGGCCTGACCCGAGCGGCGCCGATGCGGAAGAAGTCCACCTCGAGATTGCGCAGCTCTCCGAGCCGGAATCCGAGATAATACAGACTGAACGGCTGATCGCCCGACGCGGCCCCCTGGTGAACTTCGCCCGGCTTGGTCAGAAACAGATCGCCCCGGGCAACCTTGTACAGACTGGAGCCGATCGCAAACCAGCCCTCCCCTTCGTCGACCAGACAGAGCTCATAATGCGGATGACTGTGCGGATCTACTTTCCACGTCTGGCGGGCGACGATGCCGATATACCCCAAATTGTCCAGCAAATGCTCGAACGGCAAATCGTAGCGAATCTCCCGGTCGCCCTCGAACGGCACGATATGCCCGTTGCAATGCATGCGCGTCATGGCGGCAGCCCCTCCGTTGCGGCTTCGATGGCTTTAACACTTTGTCGTCACCATCACTTTATCATAGCGGGTATTCGACGGTCTACGGCAAAGCTTGGTCAGCGAGCAATACGGCGGCTATACATCAATGTGCGCGATTGTGCCCGGCCGGTACAGTAAGGCTTGATATGCATCATATACCCTCTGGCCTTTGGTACACATCAGCCACTAATTCGACAGCAGCATTATCGGCTTTGCCCCGCTATTTCACTGCGGCATAAAACAACCGCTCCGCATGCGGTCCGGGCGGCTTCAGCTGAAAATCGGCATAGCGGTCGACCCGCGAAAAACCGGCCCTCCGCAAAGCGCCGGCAATCCAGTCCGGATCGTACGCCCGCTGCACATGCGTTTCTTCAAAACGAACGAACCGCGCATCCCGTTCCGGTCCTTCCCGGGAAAAGATCGTCAGCCGGTGCTCGATTTCCATCCGATCGCGGTCCAGCTCGCTTGTCCAGATGTAGGCGATGTCCCGTTCGTCCAGCACGAACGGCTGCTCCTCGGCATATCGGACGAGCAGAGACGGAGGCAGAACGTCAAACAGAAACACGCCGCCATTTCGCAATCCGGCGAACGTCGACGCGAAGGTCTCTTCGATGTCTTCTTCCTCCAGCAAATAGTTCAGGCAATCGCAAAACGAGATAACCGAGTCGACCGGTTCCGGCAGTTCCCAGTTTCTCATATCCTGTTGAAGCCAGCGGATCGAACCGGCGTGCGGGCGGATCGCCTGCTGCGGCGTCTCTTCCCATTTGCCGCGGGCAGCGGTAAGCATATCGGCGGACAAGTCGATGCCGTAAACCGTAAAACCCGACCGGGCCAGCGGAATCGCGATGCTGCCCGTGCCGCAGCCGAGATCGGCCACGGTCGCGGGCATGCCGTACCGTTCCCAGCATTCCCTGGCAAACCGCAGCCACTCCGGATACGGCATGTCCGCCATCAGCCGGTCATATACCGTAGCAAATTGCCGATAGGCGTTCATGCGCCACCTCCTGTCGATTTATTCCTTCAGCGGATTTGCCGGTTGGGGCGGATTGGACGGGTTGGCCGCAGCTTCCCGGCCGCGCCCTCCATCCGGCTTGTCTTTGCCGTCTCCGTCTGCGGCGCCATCATCGCTCAGATAGGTCCAGCTGCCCTGCTGCGTCACGCTCCCCTCGCGCATCAGCTTGCCGAGCGCACGCTTGAAAGCGGATTTGGAAATGCCGAATTTCTGTTTGATAATATCCGCGGGCGTCTCGTCGGAATAAGGCATCGATCCGCTCGGCCGTTCCCTTAGAAAGGCGAGAATCCGGTCGGCATCCTCCACGCGGGCCACTTCTTTGCGCGGCGCCATCGCCAGATTCGCGCGCCCGTCGGGACGGATATATGTAATGCGTGCTTGAACCCGCTCCCCTAGCCGCAGCGTGCGCGAGCGTTCCGCATCGGGGATCATGCCGTAAGCGCCGAAGCCGACAACATCGCCGTCGATCAGCACGAACGAACCGATTTGCAGCGTTTTCGTAACCCAGCCTTCGATCCAGCGCCCCCGCCATGCCGCGGGCACGGCGAACGTCTTCGGCGCAAGATCTTCTTCCCTGGCCAGCTTGGCCAGAAGCCTTCCCGCTTTGTCATGCGTCAGCATGACAAACAGTTCGTCCCCCGGCTGCGGCCGGTATTCCCGCCGCTCCGGCAGCTCGGATTGCGGCAGCAGCAGTTGGCGGCCAAGTCCCATCTCGAGGAAGCAGCCCAGTCTCGGGTGCACGTCCGCGACCCGCAGCCGCGCCAGTTCGCCGAGACGAATAAGCGGCGTTTTCATCGTTGCCGCCAAACGGTCTTCCGTATCGTGGTAGATAAAGACCGAAACCTCGTCTCCCGGCTTCGGCCTGTCCCCGACAATTTCACTATAGTGCAGCAGCACGTCCGACATGCCGTCGCTCAAAAAATAACCGTAAGGCGGCACTTCCCGCGCCACCTTCAGTTTTCGGACCTCACCGGCGGTCAGGCTCATGCGAACTCCACAACTTTCGCGTCGGACCAAAGCCGCTCAATGTTGTAATAATCCCGTTCCTCGCGATGGAAGACATGAACGACGACATCGCCGAGATCGATCAGCACCCAGCGGGCCGTGTCCATTCCTTCGATGCCGCGCACGACAGCGCCGCGCTGATGGGCCCGATCCCTTATCTCCGTCGCAATCGCCTGGACTTGCGTGTCCGAATTGCCATGGCAGATTACAAAATAGTCGGCCACCATCGAAATGCCTTGCAGATCCAGCGCCACGATCCGATGCGCTTTTTTGTCCTCCGCTGCCGCCACCGCAAGTTGCAGAAGTTCGTCAGCCTTTACCGTCATAGCCCAACCTCCCGAGTAATTAAATCGTTGCGCGCCATCACCGTAAGCGGATAAACGCGTTTCCCTTTTTCCAGCAGAAAAGCAATCGTCCCGCTCATGGCGGCGATCAGCGCCCGTTCAAGACTATGCTCAGCTAATTCCCTTATTTTATGCACGCCTGGAAAATCGCGGCCCGGCTCGATGTAGTCGGCCAGCCAGACGATTTTCTCGAGCAGCGTCATCCCTTCCCGGCCGGACGTATGATACCGAATCGCATCCAGCACTTCGGCATCCGTCACCCCGTAGTCGCGTTCCGCCGCAACGGCTCCCGCCGGGGCATGCCACAATTCCTTGTCGTAATCCAGCACGTCGGTCGAGCGGCCGTCTTCCCGGATCGTCTCGGCCATCCGCTCGGTCGGCCAATACTTGGCGACATCGTGAAGGATTGCGGCAAGCTCCGCCCGTTCAGGGTCGCCGCCGAACCGGTTCGCCAGCAGCACGGCCGTCTCCATTACGCCCTCCGTATGTTTCCAACGTTTCTCCGGCATCGCCGCGCGCACTGACGCGATCAGATCTTCACGCTTCATATAAACCGTTCCTTATCATAAAATGATAAACCGCATCCGGAACCAAATAACGAATCGAGCGTCCTTCCGAACGTCTTCTCCGGATGTCTGTCGACGAAATGTCGATCTGCGGCATTTCCACGAAGGAAATCCGCTGACGCAAATATTCGGGCAGTCCGTCCGGCTCCGGCTTGGCGCCCGGTCTCTCCAGACCGATAAACCGCACGATCGCAGCCAGTTCTTCAATCCGATGCCACGACGGCAAATCGTTGATCCGGTCGGAGCCGACGATGTAATAGAACTCGCGATCTGGGTATTCCTGCTGCAGTGTCGCCGCCGTATCGACGGAATAGCTGACGCCGCCTCGCCGAAGCTCGGTATCCATCGCGCGGAAGCAGGGATTGCCGCCAATCGCGAGGCGAACCATCTCCAGCCGGACGGCGCCGTCCACCCCCGGCTTGCCGCCTTTGAGCGGCGGACAGTTCGCAGGGATAAACCAGACTTCGTCCAGTTCGCATGCGTCGCGCGCCGATTCGGCCGCCAGCAGATGGCCGTAATGGATCGGATCGAACGTGCCGCCCATAATGCCGACCTTGAACATCGGCTACCTCCTTCGCATTCACAAACGGGCTTTCGCCCGGATCAAGGAAGCACGATCGTCTTGTGCTCCCGCGATTCTTTGTACAGCACGATCGTCTTGCCGATCACTTGCACAAGCTCCGCGCCGGCTCTGTCCGCCAGTTCCGGGGCAAGCTCCTTCGGCTCGACGTCGCAATTGTTCAAAACGGATACTTTAATAAGTTCCCGCGCCTCGAGCGCTTCCTCGATATGGCGGACCAAATGATCGTTAATTCCGCCCTTGCCGATCTGAAAGATCGGCTGCAAATGATGCGCCTGCGATCGCAGATAACGTTTTTGCTTGCCTGTCAGCATAGGAATGCTTGAGCCTTCTTTCTTTGGAAAAATAATCGCGAAGCCGCGGCTGCGGCTTTCCGGTTATCCGATGCCGGTTTCCGCCGCGAGCCCGTCTCTACCGCTTGCCGGATGCCTACCGCTTGCCGGATGCCTACCGCTTGCCGGATGCCTACCGCTTGCCGGATGCCTACCGCTTGCCGGATGCCTACTGCTTGCCGGATGCGCCGCCCGTTTCCGGCTCCATCGTCCGCAGGACGGCTTCCCGCATCGCCTCGATCGGCGCGGGTAGGCCCGTCCAGTATTCGAACGCATAGGCCCCTTGGTAGACGAACATGCCGAGGCCGCCGTGAATCCGGCAGCCGCGTTCCTCCGCCTCGCGAAGAAACCGCGTCTTGAGCGGATTGTAGATCAGATCGCTCGCTACCGCTCCTTCCTTCAGCCACCCGGCGTCCAGCGGCACCTCCTCGACGTTCGGGTACATGCCGATCGAGGTCGTATTGATCACGATATCCGCCTCGCCGCACAGCTCGCGCAGCCGATCGATGCCGGCCGCCCGAACGTCCGCCCGGCTCCGGAACAGATCGGCGAGCTCTTCCGCCTTCTCGGCGGTTCGGTTCACGATCACGAGCGAGTCGGGACCTTCGCCGGACAGCGCGTACACAATGCCGCGCGCCGCGCCGCCGGCGCCTAATACGACAATCCGCTTGCCTGCGAGCTCAGGTTCGGCCTCTTCCTTGAGCGAACGGACATAGCCGATCCCGTCCGTATTGTAGCCGGTCAGCGCGCCGTCCTCGTTCACGATCGTATTGACCGCGCCGATGGCGAGCGCGCCGTCGTCGATCCGGTCCAGATGGCGCATAATGTTCAGCTTGTGCGGAATTGTCACGTTGACGCCGCGAATGCCCATCGCCCGGACGCCGGCCACGAAGTCGCCCAGCGACTCCTGGCGGATGTGCCAGGCGACGTAAACGCCGTTGACGCCAGCTTCGCGGAATGCGCGGTTCAGCATGACCGGAGATTTGGAATGGCGCACCGGATCGCCGATTACCCCGTACAGCGACGTATGGCTGTCGATGCCGGCCGGTTCGCGCTCTTCCCTCATTTTAACGTCATCCCGTTTCGTTGCCATCCGTTCTACTCCTTTGCTTAACGTTCCAAGTTGCCCGCGCGGGCCGGCCCCCACTGCTTTGCGTACCTGCAGGGCCTTACCCGCTCCCGCGCAGCCCGGCCTGCCTCGGCCATTCAGATCAACGCGTCCCGAATGAGCACTTTGACGCCTTTGGGCGCATATACGTCCAGCTTCGCGCCGCTTGTGCCGTTCACCTGAATCCAGCCGAGTCCCGAAATGAAGACGTCGCTCTTCTTCCCTTTCGGCGCCTGCAGCGAGTGCCGCGTCCAGGCAGGCATCTCCGCCAGCTCCGCCTTTGACGGCGGCGCAAGCATCTCGCCGGCATGCTCCGCATAAAGCTCGTCCGCACGCTCCAGCTTCGTTCGGTGGACCTTGAGCGCGTTCGACAAGTACAGCGTAAACGACTGACGCTCTCCCTGGACGAAATCGAACCTCGCCAGCGCGCCGATAAACAGCGTCTGCCGCTCGTTCAGCTGATAGACAAGCGGCTTGATCGGCTTCTCCGGCAGCAGTGCCTGCAGCACGCGGCGCGGCACGAGCTCGGTGAGCCGGTTCGGATAGACGATGCCCGGCGTATCGATCACCGCTTTTCCGTCATCGAGCGGAATCCGGATCGCATCCAGCGTCGTGCCGGGGTAACGGGATACCGTCAGCTCGCTGTCGAGATCGCTGTAATCCCGGATCAAACGGTTAATAAGCGTCGACTTGCCGACATTCGTCGCGCCGACCACATATACGTCCCGATGCCGGCGATGCTGCTCCAGCGCCTGGACTACCCGCTCGAAGCCGATGCCCCGCATCGCGCTGCACATGATGACGTCGACGATGCGCAGCCCCTGCTGCTTCGCCTGCTGCTGCACCCAGTTCCGGAGCCGGTTCAGATTCGTCCCTTTCGGCAGGAGATCGACTTTGTTGACGACGAGCAGCACCGGATTCGCACCGACAAAACGCTGCAAGCCCGATATAAGGCTTCCTTCAAAATCGAACAGGTCGACAATATGGACGACCAGGCTGTCCGTCTGGGCGATCCCCGCGAGCAGCCGCAAAAAGTCGTCCTGATCGACGGCGACCGAAGCCGCCTCGTTGTAATGCCGGATGCGGAAGCAGCGCTGGCATATGACCGGCTCGCGGTCAAGCGCCGCAGCCGGAACATAGCCGGGCTTGTCCGCATTCTCCGTCTGCAGCCTGGCGCCGCAACCGGTACAAATGTCCGCATGCCGGTTAGGTCGTTCCGTCACTTCGCATCCTCCTCGTGCCATAACCCTTTCTTGCGCAAGCGAGACAAGGCGTACCGCTCCACCTTCCGGTTGAAACGCGTCATAAAGCCCTCGTCGAGCGGGGCGATCGGGGTAACCAGTATCGTGTAAAGCCCGGCGCGCTTGCCGCCGAAAACGTCGGTCAGCATTTGGTCGCCGATTACGACCGCGCGGTCGCACGGCAGCTCCAGCACCTGGAGGGCTTTCCGAAACGAACGGACGGCCGGTTTGCGGGCCGCATGAATAAACGGAATGCCGAGCGGCTCCGCGAATTTCGCAACACGGGTCTCGTTATTGTTGGAAACGATCACGACCTTGAAGCCGCGGTCCCTGACGCATTCGAGCCACCGGATCAGATCCGGCGTGGCGAGCGCCACCTTCGCGCCGACCAGCGTATTGTCCAGATCGGTAATCATGCCGCGAATGCCCCTCGCCCAGAGCTCCTCAAGATCGATGTCATATATCGTATTGACGCGCATATTGGGCAGCAGTCGTTCAAACATCATTTTGACTCCTCTTCTCACCTGCTATCTTACGAAACTATACCATAGAAGAGGAATTTGTTGCAAAATCGACGAAGGCCGTTCGCTAAAAAGCGGACGGCCGATCGTCCTTCGGCGCCGGCCAAAGCGGCAAACACCTGCCCGATTGTCCCGCCGCAGCCGCTTATAACCTCTTTTCAACCTCATTTATGGCTTCATTGCAACCAGTTTACAGCCGCTCGGCGATCGCCTTGGCCTTCAGCGCGAAGCGTTCCGCTTCCTCGGATGTCGGTTCGCCGCCGCCGTATTTGACTCGTTCGAAATGATCGAGAATTTCGCGAAAATCTTTGCTGAGCGTGCGCCGCTGATCCGACCAGCGAACGACCGCCTCCCGCAGCGTTTCATGCTCGCCCCGTTCCAGGCCGCGCTTGCGGCAAAATCTGAGCAGTTTCTCCGTCTCATAAACGATCCGCTCGGCGGGCGTATACGACCGCAGCCTGAAGCTCCGCCACGCCTCGGCAATCGCCTTGCGGCGGATAAACGCGAACCCGGCGGCCGCGGCCAGCAGGCCGTATGCAACCGGCGCTACCGGGAAGCGCGCCGGCTCCCGTACCGGCTCGGCCGGATCTTGCGCCGGCTCGGGTTCCGCTTCCGTTTCCGGAAGCGATGCGGCTTCTTCTTCCCCGATCGCATAAGGGAAGGCGAAGCCTGCCGTCGGCTCGAACGGAATCCATCCGAAGCCTTCGAAATAGATTTCCACCCACGAGTGGGCGTCCGCATTCCGTACCGTGTAAGTGCCTGCACCGTTCGGGTCGATCTCCGGCATCCCCGGCACTCCCGCCCCCCAATACTGCAACATATCCAGATTGTCCGTCGTTACGCCGGGGGCGTAGCCTTTGACCCATCTGGCCGGCAAGTCCGCCGCACGGGCCAGCACCACCATCGCGGACGAATAGTAATCGCAATACCCTTCCCGGATCTCGAACAGGAACGAATCGACGAAATCGTCGCTCCGTTTTTTGGACAGGTCGGGTGTATTGGTGTACGAATAATTCATCCGCAAATAAGTTTCGATCGCCTTGGCCTTGTCATAGTCGCTGGCCGCCTCTTCCGTCAGTTGCGCCGCCAGGTCGCGCACCCGGTCCGGAAGCGAATCCGGCAATTGCAAGTATTGGCGTCTGCCCGCCTCGTCCGACATCTCCGCCTTCGCTTTGCGCAGTTCGGTTTCGTCCAGTTCGATCAGCTCGGAGACGACCGCATACGACTTCGGGAAGCGGCCGGCATTGCGCGCCGGCCATTGCAGTTCCCACGATTCCGCTCCCCATCCGAGACGCTCCGGAATCGGCTCGTCCTCCGAACCGATCCACTGGACGGACGATATCGGGCCGGCCGCGAACAGAACCGGATAACGATCCTCGCGGTCCATCGTGACCGTCTGCGTCACTTTCACCGTCTTCGCCCTGCCCCTGTCGTCCGCGAGCGGCAGCGATTCACCCGGACCGATATCGCGAAGCAATTGCTCGTTCCGCTCGTTGCGGCTGTCAAGCCAGCCTTCCCCGGTGTACAGCGATTTCGTCTCCCCCCGCCAATAACTTCTGTGGGACGTCTCGACCGTCATGACCGGCGAATAATCGAACTGGAACCCTTCCCCGAGCTTCGTATCGTTGCGGCTATAACCGGAACGGGTATCGGCGTTTCGGCCGCCTTCGAGCGGGATTCCTTTGTCGCCGAGAAAACCGTTCACCGTCTGGCCCCGCGATTCGACCCATATCGTGTACGGATCTTTGATGACCGGCGCCACTTCGGGCACGAACACGCCCGAGGTCATGACGATCGTCAGCACGAGCACGATCGGCAGGAAGAAAGCGGCCGGATATTCGAGAAGCTCCTTCCAGCTTCGGGGATGCTCCCGTTCGAATCGGGCAAAATGCTCGGCCACCAGCCAGCACAAGCCGACAAACACCGTCCAGGCGACCTCGTCCCACAGATAGATCGGCGTAAACGAATCGGCGATGGTCAGCGACAGCAAGCAAACGCCGACCGTACCGAAAATGCGCACCCGGGTAACGGCCCAGCTTCCGAACAACAGCAGAAGCAGCCATATCGCCAGTCCGATCCAGATAAACGGGTAAAGGCCCGACAGAACCGATTGGCCCCAAAGGACCAGTTCGTCCGCCGATGTCGGCCGAAATCCCGCACCTTCATACCCGGAAATGCGCCAGGCGATAAAGATCGTTCCCGCCAGCTGCAGCGGCAAACGGAACAGCCGGGAAAGCGGGAGCAGCAGTTCCGTCGCCGCAGCGAATACGATCGTGAAGTACACGGCTTGAAACGTCTCGGGCCACCAGTAGCCTTCCATTACGCTGACATACTTCCAGATCAGCACGGCAACGAACAGCAGGCTCAGCTTGCCGAACCAATCTTTGCGCCAGCCGCGCAGCCATTCCGATAACCGGATCATCAGGCGACGCCCCCTTCCAGGGAAGAAGGCAGATCCTGCAGCTGGCGGACGGAAAATACGGGCCAGCCTTTGCCCCGAATGACGCGCAGCCATTCCGATTGTCCCGCGCCGCGGCTGTCGGAACGCAGCGCGATCAGGCACGGCGACAGCCCTTGACGGGAGAGCAGCTGCATGGCGAGCAGCGCCTCCTCCCCTTCTTTCGCCGTAACGAGCACCGCAAGCGAACCAGGCTCAAGCCTTGCGTCGCCGAACTTCAGCGCTTCGGACAGCGCGACCGGACAGTCCGGATCGACCGACGTCAAATGCTTCATCATCAAATTCCGGTTGTCCGCTCCCGACCGCGGAGGAAACGACACCGTCCGCTTGCCGACGGACAGCAGTCCCATCGCAGTCTCGCTGCGCAGGCCGAACTCGACGAGCGAGGCCGCTACCGATACGGCAAGCTCAAACCGCTCGGCGTTGCCTCCGGCGTACAGCGACTCGTCGCGGTCGAGCACGATGACCGTGCGCGGCAACGCTTCCCGCTCGAACGCCTTCGATTTCCATTCTCCCGTCTTCGCGGTCGCGTTCCAATGTATCCGCGACAGACGGTCGCCGTACAAATATTCCCGCACGCCGTTGATCTGCGTCGTCTCCTTCGCCGAACGGGGGGCGGAAGCGTGCGAATACGGTCCGCGCATCCCCCGCTGCAGCTGCTGCCAGCCGCGCAGCGGAATCGTCTGCGGCAATACCGAGAACGACATGCTTGTATCGATACGCCCCTTATGCTCGAAGAGGCCGAAAATGTCGCGCGTCGAGCATTCCGTTTCTTCGAAGCGGTAAAGCCCGCGGCGGAGCGGCGGAGTGAGATACGACGCTTCGCCGATTCTTCTCCAATTCGGGACGAATGACGATTCGAAAGGGATCGTCTGTCCGTCATGGCGAATAAGACGGTCGCGGACCAGTACATAGGGAATCGGGTAGAAGCCGGGTATGCGGACCGTCAGCCTGACCTCCAGCGGCGTGCCGGCCGAGAAGCGGTAGTCATGGGCGTGCTTGCCGGGATGGATAAGCTTGCGCGAGCCTTCCACGCGGCCGATCCCGCTGAAGCGGCCCAGAATCAAATAAACGAGCAGCACGTTGAGGATGCAGAACAACATGAAGGCCGTCTTGCCCCCCTGAAACAGCAGATACAACGTGCAAACGGCATATAGAGCGGCTACCGTTTGCCATCGTTTCCATCTGGTTCCGAACATGGGAGAACCTCTCATCGTTCAAGCCGGACCGGCACCCGCGTCTGGCGGACCGTCTCTTCGACGATATCTTCGGGACGCACGCCGTTCATGCGCGCTTCGGGCTGCAGCAGCAAGCGGTGGGCGAGGACCGGCTGGGCGAGCTTTTTCACGTCGTCGGGAATCACATAGTCCCGCTCCTCCAGCAGTGCGGCCGCCTTGGCGGCGCGCATCAGTGCGACGGCCGCGCGGGGACTTGCGCCGAGCAGCACGCTCGGATGCTCGCGCGTGCCGCGCACGATGCGAACCAGATATTCGCCGACCGCATCGTCCATATGTACCGCGAACGCTATCTGCTGCAGGCGGAGCACATCTTCGATATCGGCAATTTGGGGAAGGCGTTCGGACGGCTGGTCGATTTCCCGGTTCAGAACCATCCGATATTCGTCCGCTTCGTCCGGGTAACCGAGTGACAGCTTCATCATGAAACGGTCGAGCTGCGCCTCGGGCAGGATATAAGTCCCTTCAAATTCAATCGGATTCTGGGTCGCAAGCAGCACGAACGGCTGAGGCAGTTCATACGTCTCGCCGTCGACGGTGACGCGTCCTTCCTCCATCGCTTCGAGCAGGGCGGATTGCGTCTTCGTCGTCGCCCGGTTGATTTCGTCGGCGAGCAGCAGGTTTGTCATGATCGGGCCGGGACGAAATATAAAAGTTTCTTCTTTCGGATGATAAATCGAAACGCCGGTGATATCGGTTGGGAGAAGGTCGGGGTTGCATTGAATGCGGCGGAACTGGCCGCCGATCGAGCGGGCCAGCGCTTTGACCAGTTGGGTTTTGCCGGTGCCGGGCACATCTTCAAGCAGCACGTGGCCGGCCGCGAGCACAACCGTCAGCAACCGTTCGATCTCCAGTTCCTTTCCTAAAATACAGGACGCCAAGTTGCGTCTAATGTCGGAGCACAACTGCAGGTCGGAACGAGATAATTCCATAGACTAACCTCCCGGGACGAAGATGATAGCTGGATGACGCCAATTCTAGTTCTATTCTACAAGAAACAGACATTCGCGTATACACCGTTCCGGTTCCAAAAAAAAATTGGAGAATCCCACAGCTTGAGCAGCATGCAGGTTCTCCATCGGTACTGCCGTCGCGCCCCCCGTTTAGCCCTTCGGGCGCACCACAAGCGACGCGAGAAACGAGAAAATGATCGCCGCCGATACGCCGGCGCTCGTTACTTTGAATATGCCGGTCAGCACGCCGATCCATCCGACCCGGTGCAGCTCCGTCAAGGCCCCGTGCACCAGCGCGTTGCCGAAACTGGTAATCGGCACGGTAGCCCCGGCGCCCGCGAAATCGATCAGCGGCTCGTACAGGCCGAAGCCGTCCAGCACGGCGCCCGCGACGACAAACAGCGCCATCGTATGGGCAGGCGTCAGCTTGGCCACATCGAACAGCAGCTGGCCGACGACGCATATCGCGCCCCCGACGATGAAAGCCCACAAAAAGATCAACGGCCTCGCTCCTTTCGTTCGATGGATACCGCGTGCGCGATGCACGGAATGCTTTCACCCTGCTGATAAGAGAGCGGCGACAGCAGCGCCCCGGTCGCCACGACGAGGATGCGCGACAATTCGCCTTTGGCCATCCGTTTCAGCAGGTGGCCGTACGTCACGACGGCGGAACAGGCGCAGCCGCTGCCCCCTGCCTGCACTTTCTGCTTCTCGACATCGTAAACCAGTAGCCCGCAATCCGTAAAAACCGTTTCCTCAATCGGCACGCCGTCGCGCCGCAGCAGATCGGACGCGATCCGATGGCCGACGGAGGCGAGATCGCCCGTCACGATCATATCGTAGTCGCCAGGCGTACGGCCGGTGTCGTTCAGATGGGTCTGGATCGTATCGACGGCCGCTGGCGCCATCGCCGCCCCCATGTTGAACGGGTCCTTAATTCCGAGATCGACGATCTTGCCGATCGTCGCGCATTCGACGACGGCCACGCCGTCGCCGGTCTCGGCAATGACCGCAGCCCCGGCCCCGGTAACCGTATACTGCGCCGTCGGCGGTTTCTGCGCTCCGTATTCGGTCGGATAGCGAAACTGCTTCTCGGCCGTGCAATTGTGGCTGCAGGTTCCGGCAAGCGCGTATTGCGCCGAACGGGAATCGACGATGAGCGCGGCGACCGCGAGCGATTCCATCGACGTCGAACAAGCGCCGAAAACGCCGAGATACGGAACGCCGATGGAACGGGCGGAGAAACTGCTGCTCATAAGCTGATTCATCAGATCGCCGCCGACAAAGACCTGCAGCTTGTTTTTGTCAATGCCCGCATGCTGCATCGCCAGATCGGACGCCTGCTCCAGCAGCAGCCGCTCCGCTTTCTCCCAGCTTTTCTGCTGCATATCGAGCTCCGGATGGATCAAATCGTAATCGGCCGCCAGCGGCCCGTCTCCTTCGTCCGGTCCGACAACCGTGGCCGTGCCGATTATGACGGGGCGGTTGGCGAACCACCACGTTTGCTTGCCGCGCAGCATCAGGATTGTCCCCCCGTCCCGAGCAGCCAATGCGCTATGCCGACGAAGAAAGCGGCCACCGTGCCGAATACGATGACCGAACCGGCCAGCTTGAACATATTGCCGCCGACGCCGAGCACCAGCCCCTCGCTGCGGTGCTCCAAAGCCGCGGAGCACATCGAGTTGGCGAAGCCGGTAACCGGAACGGCCGATCCGGCTCCCGCCCACTGCGCCAATTTGTCATAGACGCCCATACTCGTTAATACGACCGACAGCAGAATGAGCACGGCGACTGTCGGATTGGACGCGTCTTCGCGCTCCATATGCATCAGATGTACGAACATTTCCGTCAAAGCCTGGCCAACGACGCAGATCGCGCCGCCGACAAGAAAAGCCCGGAGGCAGTTGCCGAATATCGAGCGCGAGGGCTCCCTCATTTTGGCGAATGACTGGTATTCCTTCGGCGACATCCGCATTTTCAAGAAACGGCCGCGTTCAGCGCTTTTGCTTGACAAACCAACAACCTCCTCAAGTACAAATATTTTCCGTTTTATTATTTGTAGAAAGCGGTCCGGTTATGCCAAGCGGAACGTTTCAAGCCCGACGGTCGTCTGGGAGATGCTTCTGTTCATTTTCAGGTTAATCATTTAACATATATGGGGGAGGTTCCACAGCAGGCAAAACGACCCGCTGCTAGCAGAAACGGCGTACCCGGAATAGCAGGGGGAGTAGGCAAAACTGCAATTGTGCAGTTTTTTCGAACCATTTTCAACCATTGGAGTAAAATTCCTGCAAAAATACATCTTTTCATGGCCAAATCCCGCATTCGAGTGTGCGGAAGCTTTGAAATACTGTAGAATCGCAGGATTTTACCGAAAATGAACGAACTCTGGGCCAAATTCCTGCACTTTTGCAGGATTAGTCAAGCCGTATCGTTCAGCCCAGGCGTTTCCGCCAACAAGATCGAGGGAGCGTAATCGTTGGGGCCGCCATTCGGAGACGAACAGCCTTGCGGCAATTCGATTCGAGGGACGTTCCGCTAGCTAAAAAGAATCTACCTACCGGAAACACCTATATGTTACTGCAGAAAGAATGTCGACTTTCTCAAGAATGAATCGGCGATATGTAACAGTAGGCTGTATACTGCTTTCCAGAAACACCAATCTGCAACTGCAGACTGTATGCCGCTTTCCGGACACTTTGATCTGCAACTGCAGGCCGCATGCCGCTTTCCGGACACTTTGATCTGCAACTGCAGACTGTATGCCGCTTTCCCGAAACGCCGAACGGCCGCGGGTTTGCTTATCGCCCATAGGAATTATGAAAGGAGCGGAATCATGACGGAGCTTAACGTAACGTTGGACAATTTGCCGATACTGGAGTGCCTCGGTTCGGAAACGCGCGTCCGGATGATCGAGATGCTTCGCGAACAGCCGATGAACATTAAAGATATGGCCCGCGCGCTCGGTATCTCCTCGGCAATCGTGACGAAGCACGTCCAGAAGCTGGAAGAGTGCGGCATTATTCGGACGGAAAACCTGGCCGGCAAACGGGGCATTCAGAAGCGCTGTACGCTCGCGATCGAGCGAATGACGCTTCTGTTCCGGAACGAAGGCGATGAAGCCTCGTCCAATCCGGACAGGCTGACCGTCTCGATCCCGGTCGGCCAATATACGGCCTTTGACGTGAAGCCGACATGCGGCCTCGCCTCGCACGAGAAGCTGATCGGCATGTTGGACGATCCGCGGTATTTTGCCGATACCGAGCACGTGAAGGCCGATCACATCTGGTTCGGAAGCGGCTATGTAGAGTACCGCATACCGAACTATTTGCTCGCCAGCCAGCGGCTGAAGACGATCCGCATTTCGCTCGAAATTTGTTCCGAAGCGCCGGCTTACCGGGAGGATTGGCCTTCGGACATCACCTTCTCGCTGAACGGCACGCCGGTGCTGACCTGGACCTGCCCCGGCGACTTCGGCGGCACGCGCGGTCTCTATACGCCTGCATGGTGGCCGCTCTCGTCGACGCAGCACGGGCTATTGAAGACGGTGACGGTGTCCGAGGACGGCTCGTACATCGACGGTGTTCGCATGTCCGACGTGACCGTAACCGATCTCGGCATCGCGCCCCGCAAAGAAATAACGCTGCGCATCGCATCTCCTGCGGACGCCCGCCATCCCGGCGGCGTCAGCCTGTTCGGCCGCCGGTTCGGCAATTACGATCAGGACATCGAGGTGATGCTGGAATACGGCGACTGAGCGTCAGACGCCGTCCGGCAAATACTCGCCGATCAGCGCGAGGCACACGATCGCATTGATTGACCACTGTGACGCCGTATTCGTGGATATCCACGGGATTTCCCTCATGGCGCGCACATATTCCCGGCGCGGCACTTCGACGGCAGCCGGAGCATACGGCACCGTCCAATGACCGGATTCTCCAAGCAGCAAGCCCCACGCTTCCTTCGCCAGCGCCCGTTCGCCGCGACGGGCCGCTGCGAACGCCATCATCGACGTTGCCAGCATCGGGATCCCCCAGCTTTCGCCCGTTATTTCCCCGTTCGTGCGCCTTGCCTTCTCTTCGCGCGGAAGCGTATAAAATGCGCCGAACTCCGCCAGCATGTCGGACCATTCGGGGTCGTCCAGCAGACCGGCCAGCTCGATCCACACCTGCGCCCCGCCCATGCAGATCATCAGATGGCGGCCGTCATAATTTTCGTGCCCCATATGGAACAGCTTGCCGCTCTTCGGGTCGTATCCGAACACCGGTCCCGTCAAAAGACGGTACGGCGCCCGCTTCAAACACTCGATGCCTGTTTTTATTTTGTGCAGATAACCGGCATCCTCGTAGCGCTCCCACTGCACGAGCCAATTCGAGCAGAACGCGGCCCAGTCCGGACCGCTGCGCGTATGGGTCGGAAATTCGTCCTTCGGGTAATAGGACCTCATCGGGTCGATGAAGGCAGTGGCGTAGTCGGCGTCCTTGACGCCTTCCATCACGTCCCCGATCCGCTCGTCCGCGGTCAAATAATAGTAGTAACGATGAAGGCCCGCCATCGCAATACGCGCTTCCTTGCAGCCGCAGCCCCAATGCAGCACATTGTGCCGCGAGCCGAGACCGCTGTACTCCCCGATATGATAGGCGTCCGTCTCGCTCGTATGCCGAGTCATCGCTTCCGCCATCCTAAACGCGTCTTCCCGGCCGGAACGCAGAAACATGTACCAGAGCCAAATATTCGGCGCCAGCTCGGTGTTTTGCCAGGCGCAGCCGCCGACGTCGTAGCGCCACTCGTGGCGGACCGGGTCGTAGCTGTGCATGACGTCGCCGTAATCCCAAAAGCCGTACCATCCCCGGCGGTCGACCTCTTCCATGTAAAAGGCGAGCAGCGCATCCAGCGTCTCCTCGATTCTCGCCTTGGCCGGCGTGTCCCGCGACGGCAAGCTCAGGACGCCGAGCGCTCCGGTATCGCGGTAGCGGGAAGGCTCGGCGATAAGCAGGGAGGGCGCTTCCTTCTCATCGATATAGTCGTCCAGCCGGTCGAGGGAAGGCGTCTCTGCGCAGCACCAAATCGTCAACTCGTTCGTGTTCGCAATGCCGTAAGGGGTGCTCCTGAGCTCATCGCTTCCTTCGTAACACGACCGTACATGCGTCTTCGTATCATAATGGCGCAAATCCATCGCGGCGCCGTCGGGGGACCACAGCCATGCGGTAAGCAGCGCCTCGTTCCCCGCAAGCGCTTCCGCTTCCAGCGAAGCGGGCGCCTTCTGCCAGAAAGCGCGCTTGCCGACGGCAAGACCGCCGCTTTCGCCGCCGGCATACAGCAAGCCGCGGGCGCGCCTGCCGGATGCGGCACGAATCCAGGCGCAGCCTTCCTCCGTGCGCTTGGCAATCGTATACGAATCGGCCGTCAACTGCGTCAGCTTGAAGCTGTTCCATACCGGCGAATCCTCCAGCATCCGGATGAAAGGTCGGTCCTCAGCCTCGTCGAATGCGATCGGGCGGCCGGCCGCCTGTTCCCGGTAAAGTGCTTCGTGACGGCCGCGCGTCCGGAATGTCGCCAGTCCCTTGGGCGACTCGGCGAACCAGCCGTCATCGCCGGCGAGGCGTACATGCCGGTTGTAGAGCGGTCCGCGCATCGGAACCGCAAACGACAAGCCGATGCCTTTGATGTAGTCCTGGTGCGGATTGCCGTCATAAACGAACGTGTGAACGAGCCGAATCGAATCGACGCCGGCATAGAAGTACAGCCGGAGGGTAAACGGCAGCCACCGCCGCTCGCCGTCCGCCGACGCGTGACGCCCGGTAACCTTCACAACGGCCCGGACCGGGCCGCTCTGTTCTGCCGCAACATGCTCGACTTCGCCCGCGAACGGCTCCTCGACGGTCGTCCTCCGTCCGCCTGCGGTATGGCGTTCTTCCCGAATGCCAACCAGCCGTCCGCCCGAGCAGACGATGCGGCCTTCTTTCGCGATTTCCCGGATGACCAGCGGTCCGCTGCGGCCGATCCGGCAGCGAATGACGCCGGTATCGACGATCACCTCGCCGGCGTCCTCCGTGACCCTCAGCCTCCCGTCAGCTTCCCTGCCGGTCGCCCCGGCAAGCAGCCGCCAACCGGAATCCGCCGCTGCCGGGCCGAATACCGCCGCATGCGCCGTCCACTTCACACTGCCGTCGGGCCAAAAAGCGGTCGGCCAGCTTTGCACCGGCACATCAGTTCCGTCAGAACAGCGGAGCGAGAACAAAGCATCCCGGCGAAGCTCGCCCCGCTTCCACGGCAGGCCCCACGTCGTCCCCGCGCGCAGGCGGGGCGCCGCTCCGAGCCATCGAAGCGGTACGCCTATTGTTCCTTCCGCCCCGACGCCCACAGCCGTCTCTGTGGCGCGCACAGCCGCCGCTCGACCGGGAACAACTTCGTGCACGGCTTCCCCGACGCCCACAGTTGCCTCCTCCGCTTCGCCTCTGCCCGTCCCACGGACCGATTCGGCAGCCCTTGCTTCGCCGTCGGCCGGCTCGCAGCCCGCAGCTGCCTCTTCCGCCGCGTCTTCGACCGGCGCCTCACACGCAGCGGCTTCGGACTCCGCTCTCCATGCCGAACCGCCTTCCGCCAGGTCGCTTGGCGGCTTTCGTTCCGGCGCCTTCCGTTCCTCCATCGCTGACTCCTCCTTTATTCGCACCAGCGGATGCGGTGCTTACGCCATTTGCACCGACGGATGCGGCGCGCCTGCTACTCGCACCGGCGGATGCTGTCCGTATGCCATTCGCACCGGCGTACGCGGTGCACCTGCTATTCGCACCGGCGGCGCGGCGCTTCTGCCATTCGCACCGGCGGATGCGGTCCGTATGCTATTCGCACCGGCGTACGCGGTGCACCTGCAAGTCCGAATATTCCGCAATAAGCGGCGCCATCTGCCGGAACCCGATACTGCCGCCGCCCCATACCGGCCCGAACGATTCATCATCCGCATAGTGAAAGATCGTCAGCCCGTCAATGGAGAAGCGGATGTCCTTCCCGCATTTGATCAACTGCAGCCGGTACGGCGAATCGCAGTCCGCAACCGAAGGAATCGGATCCGCCCCCTGGGCGACGAGATGAAAGCCGTAGCTCTTGCGCAGATTGCATGTCCGGAAGCGCCTCTCCGAAGCATACATACGCCGGAAATACGAGACGTGATAGGCGTCGATATCTCCGTGATGATACTGCTCGTACGGTCCGCAGCGCGCCGCCAACGCCGGGTCGAGCACATGCTCCCCGCCGCGCCCCCGCGCGGCGAAGAACAAAATCGCGAGCCCCGGTTCCCGAATCGGTCGAAAGCTCCAGCTGATCGCGACGCCGTCCGGGAACGACTCCGGACACCAGAAGACGATGTTGGCAGTCTGGCCTTCCGACGGCTCGCGCACGCTCTCCAGCCGCATGCGGCCGAGCGGAAACGTCGCCGCCCCGTCCCCTTCCATGACGAACCGCTCCGTATCTCGTTCGGACGCCAACGCGTTTTTATAGATCAAATCGCCCATCTCAAACGCTATCCCGCCCATGTGCCCTCCATGCCCGCCAAAATCTTCATACCTGCATCCGCCTTTCTAAGCTCGAGTACAGTTACAGTCCCGAAACCGCCGGACACTTCATTGCTTGGCCGCTTCGTACAGCTTATTGATTTCGTCGATATACTCCTGCCCGCCGGATTTCAGCCACAGGTTCTCCGCGTCCAGCAGTCCCTGGTCGTCGATCTGCCCGACAATATACTTGATGCGCGCGTCGGCGACGATATTGTCGAGCTGCTGGCCTTTCTGCGCGTAGACTTCGGAGATAAGCGGCTCGGCCGGGTTGGCGACGACGATCGCCTCGTTCGCCTTCTGCACCTCGTCGACCATCGTATTGATCGCCGTCGGCTCGAGCGTCGGCATCTCCGGACCGATAAACATCAGCATCTGGTTCATCGATTCGAGTTCGCTGACCAGCCCCACGTTGTCGGGCGTCGTCAGCACCTTGATATAATCGCCGTTCATCTCGTAATGCCGCCCCTCGACGCCGTAGCTGAGCAGCGTCTGCATCTCGACGTCGTTCAGTTTGTCGAGGAAGTCCAGCACCCGCTTCAGCTGCTCCTCGTTTTTGACCGCCGATTTGGATACGGCCAGTACGCCGGAATATCCCGAAGTCGGCATGTCGCGCTGTCCTTTCGGCCCGGCCGGCGCCTGATAGACGGCCGTATACGGCTCGTCGCGCTTCCCGTACTTCTCCTGCATCGCGCCGTCCAGCCGCCGCGCGTTGTCCGCCACGTCGACGAACGCACCGGCCTGGCCGTTCACGAACGGATCGTTCCAGACGGCCGAGTCCATGACGGCAAAGTCCTCGTTCACGAGCCCTTCCTCATACAGCTTGCGGAAAAATTTCAGCGCTTCCTTGTACTCCGGCGTCATATGGGTCGGGACGAGCCGGCCGTCCGCACCTTCTCCCCATTTATTCGGCGCGCCGAACCATACCTGCATAATGTCCCAGGGGCCCGCATACTTCGTCACGACGATGCCGTACGTATCGTCCTTGCCGTTGCCGTCCGGATCGTCTTCCTTGAACGCCTTCAGGATGTTGTAGAATTCGTCGATCGTCTTCGGCGGCTCGAGCCCAAGCTTCTTCATCCAGTCGGCGTTCAGCGTCACGCCCATCCGGCCAAGCACCCGTCCCCGGTAAATCCCGTACGTTTTCCCGTCGATCGAGGAATTGTTCAGCACGATCGGATTCGCCTGGCTGAGGTTCGGATAGTCTTTCAAATACGGCCCAAGCTCCCAGAACGCGCCGTTTCGCGCCGCATTGATGAAGCTGGCCGAAGCGCGGTCGGCGACCATAATATGCGGCAGCTGTCCCGAAGCGAGCGTAATGTTCATTTTGTCGGGGTAGGAGCTGTTCGGCACGAATTGCATCGTAATGTTCGTGTTCGTATACGCTTCCAGCGCCTTCAGCACCGGACTGTCTTCGCCCGGAAGCTCCGTATTGAACGCCGGAACCATAATCGTCAGATCGAGCGGCGGCTCCTCCTTGCTCTGTTCCGGCGGCTGCCCGGACGATCCGCCGTTCTGCGCCGCCGGCTCCCCTCCCGGATCATCCGTCTTGCCGCCGGCGCAGGCCGACAGCAGCGACAACAGCATCGCCGCCGCGAGCAGAAGCGCGGCCAAGTTGCTTCCCCTTTTCCCGTATCCTTTCATCGATTGTCCTCCCTCTTTTCGCTTGATTTTATATAGATCGCCGCTTGACGGCGCATCTAGCCTTTGACATCTAGCCTTTGACCGAACCGAGCAGCACGCCCTTCGCAAAATGCTTCTGCAAGAACGGATAGACGAGCAGAATCGGAACGGTGCCGACCACGATGACCGCCATCTTGATCGATTGCTCCGGAGGCTCGACGAAGTTCGGATCCATTGCGGACATATCGCCGACGGCCAGCTGCGACAGCATAACGATTTCGCGAAGCAGCACCTGCAGGGGCCACATCGTATGGTCGTTTAAATACAGGAGCGCCGAGAAAAAGTTGTTCCAATGGCCGACCGCGTAAAACAGTCCGAACGTGGCGATGACCGGCTTGGACAGCGGCAGGACGATGCGCCACAGTACCCCAATGTCGGTGCAGCCGTCGATGCGGGCCGACTCCTCCAGACCGGCAGGCAGCTGCTGAAAAAAATTTTTGATAATGATCAGGTTGAACGCGCTGATCGCCCCCGGCAAAATGACCGCCAAATAATTGTCGAGCAGACCGAGCTCCTTCACGACAAGATAGCCGGGAATCATGCCGCCGCTGAACAACATCGAGAAAATAACGAGATTCAGCACCGCGTTGCGTCCGATCAGGTCTTTGCGCGACAGCGCGTACGCCATCGATAAGGTAAAGGCAAGATTCGTCAGCGTGCCGAATACGGTGATGAAGACGGATATTCCAATGCTGCGAAATAGCGTGGCGGACGAAAAAATATAATAGTACGCGCTGAGCGACGGATCGCGGGGAAACAGGAAAAACTTGCGCTCCATCAGCTCGACCTCGGTTGCGAACGAACCGGCGATAATATAGACGAACGGCAGCACGGTAACCGCCGCGAACAGCGCCAGTACCAAATAGTTCAGAACGTCGAACGTTTTCTCGCCCAATGTATCGTATTTGGAAAGCACTCGCCTTCCTCCTTTCCGGTCTAATAAAGCCCTTCCTGCCCGAACCGCTTGGCAAGCCAGTTGCTCCCGTACACGAGGACGATGCCGACAAGCGATTTGAACAGCCCGATCGCGGTGCTGTAGCTGAACGCCCCTTGCGTAATGCCGACGAAATAGACGTACGTATCGAAGACGTCGGCGACGGTGCGGTTCAGCGAATTCGTCATCAGAAAGATTTGCTCGAATCCATTGTCCAGGAAATTGCCGAGACGCAGAATGAGCAGGATGACGATCGTGCCCGTGATCGCCGGCAGCGTAATATGCAGAAGCCGCTGGAAACGGCTGGCCCCGTCGACGACGGCCGCTTCGTATTGCTCGACATCGACCGAAGCGAGCGCCGCCAGAAAGATGATCGTTCCCCAACCCGTTTCTTTCCACATGATCTGCAAAATGATGAGCGGCCGAAACCAATCCGGGTCGGACAGCATGTTGATCCGGTGGCCGGTCAGCTGCATGATCAGCTCCTGCAGGACGCCGCCCGTCGTCAGCAGCACGTACGTCATGCTCGCGACGATGACCATCGAAATGAAGTGCGGGATGTAGATGAACGTCTGAACGAGCCGCTTGAAAATGCCGACCCGGATTTCGTTCAGCAGCAGCGCCGCAATAATCGGAGCCGGGAAGAAAAAGACCAGATCGTATACCGCCAGTATGAACGTGTTGCGCAGCAGCCGGAAAAAGTCGGGGTTCGTGAAAAAGGTCTGAAAATGGCCGAGTCCGACCCAGGGGCTGTTCCAGAAACCGAGAAACGGCGAGTAATTTTGAAAGGCGATCAGAACTCCCCACATCGGCAAATATTTGAAGACGAGAAAATATAGCAGACCGGGCAGCAGCAGCAGGTACAACCAGCGGTCCTTCTTCATTCGGCCAACCCAGCTTCTTTTCGTTTTGGCCCCGCGGTTCGCGGACAGCGTCGGCTGCGGATGTGACAAACGATTTCGCTCCTTTCCCGCGAAAATTCGCTTCCTTGCATGAGCCGCAAGCCGATTCGGCGCCGTTGCCGTTTCGGTTGCGCACAGCTCTACTATCGCCTCTCGCGAAAGCGATTTCAATTTCACATTTTTGCATTTAAAAAAGCCTTGCGCCGCAAGGCTTTTCCGGAAGCGATGCACTTTTTTGGCCGGATGTCACTTTATTGCGCTACGCCATTTCGCGGAATTTGCCCGGCGGCACGCCGACATGCTTTTTGAAGATACGGTTGAAATAGCCCGGCTGGTAACCGACCTCCTCCGCAATGTCGGTAATTTTTTTGTCGGACTCGCGAAGCAGCGCCTTTGCCTTCCCGATCCGGATATCCGTCAAATAATCGATAAAGTTGACGCCCGTCGTCTGCTTGAACAGCTTGCTCAGCGTATAGGGCGTCGTACCGGCCAGATCGGCGCACGCCTCCAGCGAAATATCCCGCATATAGTGCGCGTGCATATACTCGATTGTCCGCTCGACCATCCGCTTCTGCTGCGCTTTCGCTCTTGCCTCCGCGGCGCGCGCGTACGAGGCGATGACATGCGTCTCGATCCAGCGCACCATCTTTCCGGGTTCGCGCATTCGGAGCAGCTGCTCGAACCAGTCTTCCCCTTCGGTCATGGCTTCGCTTTCGAGACCGGCTTCCAGGATCATATGGCGGATGCCGGCGAGCAGTTGCAGCATCCCCTGCTTCACATCGTATTCCGTTCCGCGGTGCGACAGCATCTCCTCCAGGAAGGCGCGCACGGCCCGGCCCGCTTCCTGATATCTTCCCATGCGGAGCGATTGGACGATCTCCTGCTCGAGCGCGAACGGATATTTCGCCTTCTCGCCTCCGGGCTGCCGCTCTCCGCTTACGAGGTCGATCAGCTGGTTCTGGTCGCCGAAGATGCGAAAGCCCGAAGCCCGCACCATTTCCGCGAACAGAGCCGGCACATCCTTGACCATGGCGGCCGGCTTGCCGATCGTGACGGTCAACTGCATCCGAAGGATGCGGTTCACGGCGAGCGTCAGCTCTTCGGCCAGCGCATGCAGCCGTCCGCCGTTGTCCGGCTCGTCCGGCATCGTCACCAGCAGGCCGATGGACAAATTGTAGAACGGGATGACGCCGAACTGGCCGAACCTCTCCCGCGCCAGCTCCTCCATAATGTTCGCCGCCGTGAAGGAAACGAGGCTTTCGTCTCCCGAGAACCGGTCGGAGACGCTTCCGTAGCCGGTCAGCTGGATATGCAGCATGCAGAACCGGTGGCCTTCGACATGCCAGCCGTAGCGCTGCAGCCGCTCTCTCAGCTCTTCCTCCGAATATCCGTACAGATGCCCTTGCAGAAGCTGCTGCAAAAATCCGGTCCGCAAATAGGGCAGCTGCCGGTTCAACCGTTCCTGAAGCTGATGGCTTTCCCGGGTGATATGCGTCCAGCGCCGCTCCAAATATTGAAACTCGTTGAGCCGCAGCGCCTCCTCGTCCCCCGCTTTCTCCGACGAGAACAGCTTGATCAGCCGGGCGACCGGGGAATAAATCCGGTTCGAGGCGAACCACGACAGCCCCAGCGCAGCCAGCAGGCCGATCATGCTTACGTTGATCAGAATCCGGGACGTGACGACGACCGGCGAGACGATCTCGGTCAGCGGCGCGGCGGACACGAACGTCCACTCCGTCTGGACGCGCTGCATCGTACCGTAAGACACCGAATAGGCGACGCCGTCGTCCTCGAACACGAACGTGCCCGTCTTATCTTCCCGCGCGGCGACGGCATCGCGAAGCCGTTCGTTCGTTTCGGTCTCGGGGCTGTCGGACAGCAGCACATGTCCCTCGCTGTCGAGCAGCATCGTAAACCCTTCATGATACGGCGTGAGCGTCCGCATCAGATTCAGCAGCTTTTCCCGCTTGACCGTCAAGAGCAGCGCGCCGAACGGCGCCGTGCTGTCGCCCGGCACCTTGTGCACCAGCATCAACTGGCCGTTCCGGACGTCCCAATAGACCGTTCGCGGATCGGCAAGCCTGCTCTTGTAGGATGAGATCGCCGCTTCGTCGTTCAGCTCGTAATAACCCGGACGGAACAGCACCGGCTGATCCGATTCCCGTTCGACATACAGTTCCGCGTCTTTGATCAACGGATGAGAGCCCTGCAGCACGACAAGCGTCTTGCCGATGTCCCAGGTCTGCTGGAAATAATAAACGAAATCAAGCTGACGCAGCCCCGGTCCGAATTGATGGTCGAACGCCCAGTGCGCAAGACCGAGCTCCAGATACTGCAGCTGATCGTCGATGTTTCGGGTCCGCTGCATGATCTGCCGCTGATGGAGCTTGCCGAGATGCTCTTCCATCTGGCCGACGGCGAACCCGTAAACGCTGGCCCCGACGATAAGGCCGGGGAGGCTGGCCGTAATCAGGAACAGGATGAGGCTTTTCCGGTAGAAAATCCCTTTGCGCTCTCTGCGTTTCCAAACCTGCGACATGCGGCATCACCTCTCTATTGATAACGCTTACACAAACAAGCGTATGCGGTCTTTCGGTGGCACCATTATACCCGGATATGGAAACCCCCTCCAGCGAAAAATCAGACATCTTTCACCACAAAACCGGCGTTTTCGCAAACGGATGGAACTGCATGGCTGTCCGGACCATGCAAAAACGAAAAGGGACCTCGCCAACTTTGGCAAAAGCCCCTCCCCTGACGCCGCGGCCGGTCAACTTTGCACGCGCGGCTTGGCCGGATCGCAATCCGGCATCGGCACCGCCCCCGATTCGGCCAGCTTGGTCAAATAGTAGCACTCCTCCCGGTACATATGATCGGGAATAAGCGGTACGATGCGGTCCAACACTTCGTTCCCCAGTTCCATTTCTTCCAGTTCTTTCAAAAAATGCATGAACACCCGCATCTCCAGGTTGACGTCCCGGTGGAATTTGTGAAACGCCGGAAAATCTTTGAGACGGGTCCGCATAAACCCCGCCATTTCGACCGCCTTTAAATAAAAACTTTCGAAATGGCGTTGAAACTCCATACTGCGGCGAATGAAAGCTTGCTCCGTCAGATCGAAATCGCCGGCCAGCGATGCGGCATGGCCGATCGCGTCCTGCAGCCACAACACATCGTGATGAAGCGGATGAAACTTCGGCACCGGCTTGCCGGCAAGAAGCTCCTGCAAAATGCGGAGATATTCCTCCAGCTCGTTCACCATATGGTTCAGAAACGTAGGCGTAAAACCGAGCACAACTTTGCCTGTCAGCAGCCGCTCCAGCAAATCCAGCTTGAAAGCGCGAAACGCTTCTGTCGTTTCGTTCGCCTTGCGGTTCAGCTGGCTTAACTGGTAGACCGCATCCGGGCGTCCGGCTTCGGCGAGCAGCCCGTCGAAACGCGCGATGAACGCCTGCGCCCGCTCGGCGTCGTTTCTTTCCTTGGGGGACAAAGCATGAAGGATTAGACGGGCGTGATCGCCCATAATTTGCAGCCAGAACCGATGCTCGAACAGCGCGTCGTTCACAGAATCCCTCCTTTATGAATTGGTGGCAGGTAACCCATTTCGGACGGTTGTCAACTGACAGCCTCTGCGCATCAGCGCATCCAGGAGGCGATAATGACGAAGAGAACGAACAGCGCATAGAGCACCATCGAAATGCGCATCACCGTACGTCTGTCCACGATGCAATCCCCTTCCCGGCACTACTCATCATCTGCTCTCTTCAGCCTGTCGAAGCAGCAGTCTCTTCATCCTATGTAGGCCGCAGCCTACACGTGCCTGTATCGCGGGCTCGCCGTATACGAAACGAAGCGGGCAGCCGTCCGGCCGCCCGCTTCGTTTTATTTAATAATTGCTCCAGAACACTTTGCCCGTTTCGTCCCTGCCGTCGTTCCATTCCTCTTTATAGCTAAGCAAACGTTCCCTCAATTGATCTGCTTCGGAGATGACGCAAGTCTACTTATACGAATTCCAGCGGGTGCTTGCGTTTTAATGTTTCCACCGCATGACCTCGTTCACTTTGTTCGAGCCATTCGCAGTACGCTTTCAATTGACCTTTGGCATGGAACGGGCCTCCTTCCTTCATGACGGTCCAGAGCGGATCGGTATCGAAAGGCATCGTCTTCATCATCTCGTCGTGCCATTGCTGCAAATAATACACCGCATCCTTGCGCACCTGCAAATGATCGGCAGCCACGTCATGCTGTTCGTGGGGATCCTCTTTCAGGTTGTACAGCATTTCGTCGGGGAACAGGTGGTATCCGTCGTGATAAGTACGAATATACAGCCAATCCCCGAATCGCACACTGCGCTGGCATACATGGGCGCACTGCGAAAGGACTAAATACTCCCTTCCGCAGTCCTCACCTTTCGTCAGAACAGATGCGTAGCTTTGCCCGTCCCAGCTTGGGCAGGCCGGTTGGCCCAGCATTTCGGCGAGCGTAGGCCCCAAATCGAGATGATAGTGCAATCCGGTGTCGACGTGAGGCCGTGTTACTCCGGGCCAGCGGATGATCATCGGGATGCGGCAAGTACCTTTGTCCGCAGTGCCGTGTTCTCCATAGATGCCGAGCTGGCCCTGATTCTCCCCGTGATCGGCGGTGACAATCACGACGAGATCATCCATCACGCCTTGCTGTTCCAGCGCCGCGAACAGTTGACCGATATTGTCATCCATGAAGCGGATGCCGCAATCGTAACCGTCAATCATCTTCCGCAGCCCTTCCATGTCGAGGATCTCCCCGGGATGTCTCGGATATAGCGGATTCGTTTGATTGTTGTACATGTTGATGTCGCGCGCGCTGTGCGGACCCACTTTTCGCTTGTGCCGTTCCAGCACTTCTTCGGTAATCCATGCCGGGAGCGGATCATTCCGGAACGGATTGCCGAAGCTTTCCGGAGCCCGATACGGCGTATGCGGATCCCAGAAATTCACATAAAGGAACCAGTTGTCGTTTCGCGCATGATGTTCAATCCAGTCCAGAACGTGCGGCGTAACTTCCTCAGCGGATTCCATGCCACACTTACCGGTGTTGTGAATCTCAGAAAATCCCGCGTAAAAAGTCCACTGCGAATGCCGCTCAGCAAACGGACTGAAGAGAACGGTCTTCAGCCCGGCCAACCGCAAAAACGCAGGCAGGCTTTCCTGAGCCAACGTATCGCGAAACCCGCGGGTGATCCCTTCACGGCGCATGTCTGCGGCTGTACCGCCATGGCCGACAATGCCGTTATGAATACCGAACCGTCCGGACATCAATGCTGCGCGAGAGGGAGCGCAGGGAGCGTCCGATGTGTAATAATTTTCAAACCTCACACCTTCAGCCGCGATCCGGTCGATGTTAGGCGTCGTATTGCGGTGATAGCCATAACAGCTCATATGATCGGGATTTAACGAATCAAGATCCAGTAACAATATGCGCATTCCATTTCCTCCCTTTCCTGTTTATCCTTTAACGGCTCCGTTGGTAAGACCTTGAACGACCTTCCTTTGAAAAATCAGTATGACCGCAACGAGCGGTATAACCGATACGACAATGGCCGCAGAAATCGTGGACCAAGGGAACTCATACTCTCCCGGGAACATCATAATTCCGACCGGCAGCGTTCTCTTGCCCGCTTCCGGCATTAACGTGAACGAGAACAAAAATTCGTTCCAGCTGTTCACGAATACGAGTATGGAAGCTGTAGCCATGGCCGGTGCCGCAAGCGGCAACAAAATGCGCAAGAACGCCTGAAACCGGTTGTAACCGTCAATCAAGGCCGCATCTTCAAGCTCTTGCGGCACCTCTTTAAACAAAGCCGACAAAAGCCAGACGACCATCGGCAGCGAGAAGGCGGCATGCGTCAGCCCCAGTCCAAAATACGTGTTCAGCAAACCGACATCACGCAGCCCGGCGAAAATGGGCAGCAGCATCGTCATCGGCGGAAACATGGAGGTTGCGATAACAAGCAGCAGAATTGCCGATTTCCCAGGGAACTGCAATCTGGATACGGCAAATGCGATCATACACCCGAACGTCAGAGTAATCAGCAGCGTTACTGCCGCAACGATCAAGCTGTTTCCGTAATACTGCCCGAGTGGCTGCTTCGTGAAAGCGCCAATGTAGTGCTCAAGCGTCGGTTGCCAAGTGAACCATTTGGGCGGCATGCTGAACAGTTCGTTTTTCGGCTTCAACGAGGAGATGAACAGCCAATATAATGGGAAAAAGGAAAGGACAACCGTACCGATGACCGTAATAACAAACAGCAATTTTTTCACGGATGTTCCTCCTTCCTTAATCCGGGTCGTACAAAAATTTGACGTAAATCGCGGATATGGCGAAAATCAGTATAAACAGAATGACGCCAAGCGCGGATCCGTAACCCCACTCCATATCGATAAACGCTATGTTGTGGATGTACATCGGTAGCGATTCGGTCGTGTTCCCCGGACCGCCTTGAGTCAGTCCGAACATGAGATCGAAAGCCTGCAGGGCGTGCATCGTTCGCAGCACCAAGGCTACCATAATCACGTTCCTCAGCAGAGGAAGCGTCAGCAAGAAAAATGATTGCAGCCGGTTAGCGCCGTCAATATTCGCCGCTTCATAAATATCGTTAGGAATGGACTGCAGTCCTCCCAAAATAATAATGGCCATAAACGAAGAAGTTTTCCAGATCGCCACTGTACAAACCGCGACAAATGCCAGATTGGAATCCCCCAGCCAGTTGATCGGCTTATCGATCCATCCAAATTCCATTAGCATGCCGTTAAACAAACCGTAGTCCGAATTAAACATCCATCGCCACGTTAAGGCATTGGTAACCGTTGGAAGCACCCATGGGAATAAAATGGCGGCCCGAACCAATCCTCTGAAAGGAAAAGTTTTGTTGGCGATGATCGCAAGAAAAAGTCCGATTACGATCTCGAAAACGACCGTGATCAATGCAAAGGCGAGCGTAAACCACGTGGAATGCCAAAACCGCGTATCTTGAAACACTTCCTTGTAATTGTCAAGCCCGACAAAGGGGGTTCCAAGCCAAGGCTGGGTCACCGAAATTTGGTGCAGGGACATCCAAAATACCCTTGCAATCGGATACAACGTAAACAGCAACAGGAATATCACCGAGGGAGTGATCAACATGAAAGCCAACGTTTTGTCGCTCCATCTCCTGCCTCTCCTGCCCGGTATCAAGGTATGCAAAGCCTGCGTTATCGGCTGCAACGGACACCCTCCTACTCTTCAATCTTGTCGATTTCCTTCTGAGCGTCCTTCATCGCCTGCTCGGGATCCTTCTGACCGTTCATCGCCAGGTTGACTTCCGTTTGCAGCGCCCGGCTGAATTGCTCGTAAGCACGCAGTGCGGGACGGCTCTTGGCTTTCTCCAGGAATTCGGGCAATTTTTCAAGCAACGGCTGTTTCGAAGTGACTTCCGGGTCGGTAAACACTTGCTTAACGCTCGGGATTTTGCTCCCATGAATCGCGATCCCTTTTTGCTCGCTATCCGACAAAAACCACTTCATCACTTCCGCCGCTTCTTTCTTATGCTCTGAATTGCTGTTGATGGCATAAACCCATCCGCCCGTGCTCGCATGACTTTCGAAACCTTCGGTATGAGGAAGGGGCGCCACATCGAACTTTCCATCTACCTTGCTGTCCTTCATTGCCGCGTAAAATGCGGGCCAGTTGCGCATGAATATGGCGTTGCCATTGCTGAAGACAATCATGTTGTCGTTCGGATTTGAAGCCGCTACACTGAGCGGAGATATTTGGGAATCGTGCACCAGCCGATGCATCGTTTTCGCAGCTTCGATTCCTTTCGGCGAGTCGACCTTGATTTTACCGTCGGCATCAAAGATATCACCCCCGGCCCCCCACAAAAACTCCAACCAGTTAATGGTGGCGCCTTCGATTTTCGCAGCCTGGAATACGTATCCGACCAAATTCGGATCTTGTTCCTTTTTCAATATTTCTTGCGCCACCTGCTCCATCTCGGACCAGGTGGACGGGACCTTCTGCTGATGTTTCTCCAGCAGATCCTTGCGATAAAAGAGCATACCCACGTCAATCCAAGATTGAATTCCGTATTGCTTTCCGTCTATTTTGCCTACTTCCACGGCAGCCGGCCAAAACCGTTTCAAATATTCCTCATCCACGTACTCGTCGATTGGCGATATCCATCCCGCGGACGCGAACATTTTTGGCCAAATGACGTCCATCAGGAACAAATCGGGCGTTTTGCTTCCGCTGTTGAACCAGGCCGAGTAACGCGTAAGCTGTTCGTTCGGCACTTGCGGCAGCTCGATATATTTGATTTGAATATCTTTGCGGGACTGATTAAACCGTTCGATCGACCGGACCATCTCCCCGGTTGGGTCGGCCCCCGCGGCAAATTCGACCACTACCGGTTCTTTCCCTTTGGCGTCAGGTTCTGCATTGCCGTCCGCCGATTGACCGCCGCCGGTATTCGACTTCCCCCCCGAACAAGCTGTAACGATGAGCGATAATACCAAAACGAGAACAAAAATGAGCCGTGCTTGTTTTTTCATTCAAAACCCTCCCTTGTATTTGGTCTACGTAGTCTATTCTGAGAGTCGAGAGAGCTTAAATACATGATGATTTTTGTTATCTTCTTGATATTTTTTGTGCCTGTTCCAGCTGCTCGCGATATTGCGCGGGATTCAATCCCGTCGTTTTCTTGAATACGCGGCTGAAATGTTCCGGATTGAGGTAACCGACTTTTTCCGCTATTTCATAGAGCTTCATGTCCGTCTTCATTAATTCGATCGCTTGATTTACGCGGATTTTCGTTAAATAGTCAATGAATTTTTCCCCAGTTTCTTTGACGAACAGTTTGCTGAGGTGACTTTCGCTTATCCCTACCATCTTGCTGATCAAGGTAAGAGTAATCCCTTCACTGTAATGCTTGGCGATGTACGCTTTGGCTTTCTGAAGAATGCCGTTTCCTTGTTCCGGCGTTTCGTGAATCACCTTGTGAACCCGGAGAAGCAGCTCCTCCAGCACATTCCACAGTTGTTCCAACGTCTCGCATTGCTGCAGACAAAGAAGCGGATTCAGGTAAGGCTGCTCCAATTGTTCCCAACGCCGTTCCCGGCCATGGAGAATAACACCGATGTCCCACACGTAATCGATAAACCGGGCACGAATTTCCTCCTCGTCCCGCCATGGCACCCCCGCTTTCTTCCAGTCCGCAAACGTCCGACACCAAAGATCGGGGTCCGGGTCAGTCAAAGCATGCAAAACGCTTTTGCCCAATCTTGTAAATTCCGCTTCTCCGGCTGTCGTTGGCGAGTGGCCGAGATGCCAGGTTTTCGCCGTTTCCGGGTAAAAAACTTTGCCATAACCGCAAAAAAAGAGCAACGCAGCTAGTTTTTTCGCTTCGTGGTACATATTCGCCCAAGACACGTCAATATGTGGTCCGGTAACCCCTACCGAAACAGTTACATTGGCATACTGCAGCAATCGCCGCTGAATTGTGGCCAGCGCCTCGTTCAGACGATTGCGGCAATAAAGCAGGCTCCGGTTTTGCCCAAAACCTATAAACACGACGTATTCTCTTTCTTCCTTCTTGATGATTTCCGTTTGAATACCGTTCGCTTGCAGCGCCTGCTCCAAAGTTTGGCGGATCAAATCTCCTTGCTCCAATTGTCCGGAATGATGGCCATCGCTGCGAATTACGGCCATAGCCCTGTTATGCTCAGGGAGCGATACGGTTGCCTTGCGGCAAGCTTCGAGGGCTTCGAAGCTGTCGTCCTCCAGTACCCGCTTCAAAACGATATCCTTCGTCTCGGATTTGCTGCCGCTTGAAAGCAGATACCCGTTTTTCCGCTTGTCGAGCTCTCTGATAGCCTTCTTCAGCACCGGAATGACATGGCTTTTATCCAAGTCGACTTTGACGATGTAATCGAGCGCTCCCAATAAAAAGGCTTGCCTGACCAAAGAATAATCCTGGTAAGCGCTCAAAACGATTGACACCGGAAGCTCGTCCTGCACACCTGTCGATGACCAATCGGATAACGCATTCAAAAAGTCAATCCCGCTCATTCCCGGCATTTTCATATCCACGATAACGATGTCCAAGTCCCGATGCGTTCGGACCCAATGCAAAGCTTCTTGCCCGTCGGAAGCCTCGCCCACTATTTTTAAGGGTAAACCGCTTTCAGACAGCAATGTGCGGAGAGCCAAACGGAACAAAGGCTCGTCATCTGCGAGCAAAACATGGTAATTACCGTCTCTGGCAGTCATTCCGATCGCCCCTCCTCGTCCGTAATTTCATCAATGACGGGCAAACGCACCACTACCCGGGTTCCTTCCCCTTCTCGGCTGAAAATCTCCAAACCGAACGATTCTCCATAATGAAGGCGAATTCTTTGGTGAACGTTGCGAATTCCCATTTTGCTGAAGCTTAAATGTTCCCCAACCGCGAGCAGTTCTCCGATTTCCTCCGGATTCATGCCTATGCCGTTGTCTTCAACGATGAACAAAAGCCGGCCATCCTGCAGAGTTCCTGTCACCCGCAGCACTCCAGGCCCTTCCTTATGCTGCAGTCCGTGGACGATGGCATTTTCCACAATCGGTTGAATTAAAAGCTTCAGCATGTACTTTTCTTCCAGAAGACGATCAATGTCCCAGTATACCTCGTAATTACCGTAACGGAAATTCATGATATAAAAATAACATTTCAAATATTCAATCTCGTCTTTCACTCTATGCAGAGGGCCTCCCCGGTTAAAGGTGGAAGACAACAAGCGAATGAACGCGTCAGTCATGTCCCTGATGTTAGGGACTTTGCTGATGACCGCCATCAGCTTGATCGCATTTAACGTGTTCAGCAGAAAATGAGGATTGATCTGCGATTGGAGTGCGCGAAGCTCTGCCATCGATTTCGCCCGCTCCTGCTCTTCCTTTTCCTTGATCAGTTGATTCATTTCCCGGAGCATGGCATTAAAACGGGTGCCCAATAAAAAAACCTCCGAAGGTCCGGCCGGTTGGAATTCGAACTGAAGCGTTCCTTTTCGTACGTTGATCATTTCTCTCACCAAATCCTTGATCGGTTTGGTGATCGTCCCCGCAAAAAACCACGAGGCAATCAAAAAAAGCAGAATAACAGAAGCGACGATCAATATCGTGAAAAGAAACACTTTCTTCAATGGGGCCGTCAGAACGGAATAAGGAATCATGTGAATGACTTTAAAACGGGTTTCCGGCGCGGTGAAAAACGTGATGAACGTCTTGTTCCCGTCTATGCTTTCCGTATATTCACCCGAATCTGATAAGCTCGTTTTATATAAATAGTGGGGCTGATCCGGCCAATTTTGAATATAAGTATCTCTGTTCGCCGCAATGACCCGGTTTTCCGTATCCAAAATGATGAACGCTCCGTGCTCCTTGGAAGTCAAATCGAACAAATGCTGAAACAAGGTGCCGCGATAAATGAAGTAGATCACTTCCACGCCGGTATGTTCCCGCATCGCTTCGGGAATAGCGATGGCCGCAGTATTCAAATATTTCTCCCGCACGTTCGACAAGTAATTGGGCTGAACACCGAACAGCTTGATTTTTCCTTCCTCGGCCAGCGTCTTATTGTACCAGACCGAGTTTCTCAACGTTTTTTCTTCATACATAATGCCTGGATTCGTGCTGAAAGTGCCGCCGTTCCGATAAAAGAAAACGACGCTGATCAAATCGGTCGTATAGTGAAAATAACTTTGCACCAAATCCCGCACCAAGCGGATTTGCGCGAAATTCGGCTCCTCCCTGTCCGCTGTACGGCGAACCCGATCGGCCGCGGAGAGCAATGTAAGGTCTTTGTATAAATAGTTGACGGTGTTCATGATCTGGCTCGCTTCCCGGTCAATTCCAACCGACACTTGGCCTAGCGTTTGCAACGTTCGCTGCGTGGATTGATCGATTAGGATCGACTTATAGCTTTGGTAGGACAACAGACCGGTAAGTAAAACAGGAAAGCCGACAATAGCGATAAATGAGCAGTGCATAATGGTAGTAATACTCCATCGATTCAGCGTGAATATGTTCAAGAATGGCTTATGGTTATGCTCCATAGCAACCCCCACAAAGTAAGCGTATTCATTTTATTGTGCCATAGCGGACGTCAAGATGCACCAAATGTACCACGCCGATGCCACATGCCGTCATTTTCACTGTACGTTTATTATACTATCATCTATGTAAATTACAGCCAAGGTGCTTCGCTGTTCCCACTTTGATCATAGAATCCCCGTCTTCATCCGCTTTCGCCCGTTACCCGAGTTGATTTCAAAAGACGACCCCTTCAGTCGTCCGACTCCCCCCTAGAGATGACGCCTATGCTGGGCGCACAACTAAACAAGCTGACACCGGTTGAATTCCGACGTCAGCTTGTAGCCTAGGGGCATTTTTCAGTGTCCGCTAAATGGGGACTTGACCGGAGCCCGGACGGTCTCTTCGCGTTCGATGCAGACTATCTCGCCAGATCATAGAACGGATTCATGATCCTCGCCTTGTAGAACGCCGCGCCCGGAGCGGTGCGCACCGAATCGGGCTGGAAGAAATCGACGCTTTCCGTGCACCAATTGTTCCGCGTGCTGCAGCCGCCCTTCGGAGTCTTGGCATCATCGGTCACGGTCTGCACCACCTGACCGGACCATTGGTTGCCGATCGCCTTGACGCCGACGCGGCTGATCTTGTCGGTTCCGGGATACGCGAGGTCAAGCGAATTGGTCGATATCACATACTGGTACACTTTGCCGCCGGAGGCGACCCACAACCGGTCGGCGTCGCCGTAGACGGGCTGAATGTCGTGACCGTTCAGCCGGTCCACCTGCAGCCGGACGTGGACGCTGATCTCGGGAGCGGCCGCCGTTCCGGAAATTTTCAGGCCGGCGATTTCGCTGTTTCCGATCGTCCACAATATTTCACGGACAGGATCCCATAAGGCGCCATGGGCGCTAGGCTGCTTGTATTCGGCATAGGTCGCGGAATCGCTGCCTTGGGAAGAGGTATAGATTCTCACCCATCCTCCGTTGCTGGAAGCGACCGCAACGTTGCCGTTCGGCAGCACTTCGGCCGCATGGGGATTGCCGCCGACATTGGCTCCCCACAGCTTCTTGTTGCCCGCAGGATACGGGATGAGGGCGGCGAGCCCTCGCGAATCCGTTACTGCCATGACCAATTGTCGTTGGAACTTGCTGTAGCGCAGCCGCCCTTCCGTCGGCAATCCCCAGCCCGATTCGAATATTCTCACGTCTTGTCGCGCGGAGACAAAACAAGAGGGCCGGTCAGCCCGGCCGCGTCAGATGTCGGCAAAATCGATAAAAATTTTTACGGAATACGCTTCATAAAATTTTCAAGCACGCTGCGCAAGCCCGCCGGATCAGCCAGCATCGCAAATGTCCGGTGTCCAGCGATTCGATGTATTGCGGCGCAAGATGGCCGATCATTTTTTCTGCATAGCGGAACCCAGTTCCTTGTCCATCTTCAGTTGCACATACAACTTCGGCACGTCGGGTCAAGATGCGCCCAGCCGGTCAGTATATAAACGGACCGATTCCGGCTTGAACCCGCCTACGACGCAATCCATTTTCCGCCTGCTCCCGGATCGAAGAAACGTAGTCTTCCAAAGCCAAATCCTTTCTTTCTTCCCCGCCTTCCGCAAACGGAAATGTGCAAGCAGGCACGGCGTTTCGATGCCGTCCACGACTTTTTCCCAGATTCGGCTGTTCAGCCCCGCTCCATGGATAAACAAAAGCCCGGTACGGTTTCCCGTCAACTCATTCATGTTCCTCTCTCCCATCGGTTTTATCCGGATAAGCGCCAAAAACGCGCCAAAACCCACCTAACAAAAAAAACACTTGCGCGAACGGGCCGTTCGTGTAAATCTACAGTATAGAAATAATCTGCCTATGCGCCTAAGCCGGCTTTTGACTTTCGACACATAGGAAAAAGGGTGCCATTCGTACAAAATGCGGTTCAACTTCAATTTTTCGTTCGGCGGGCAGCTTTCCCCGGACGCCACCAGAAACTTTCAGCTCGATCTGGCGGCCAGCGGCCTGTTCAGCCTGTTTAACGTCGTCTTCAACCAGTTTTATATTCCGATGGCGATCGACGCCGGGGCCAACAGTTTACAGGTCGGCATTCTGTCGGCCGCCCCGGCTGTCGGTCTTATTTTCTCGCCGCTGTGGACCGGCTGGATCGAACAATCCAGCCCCAAAATGTTTACCATCATCCCCAACCTGATCGGCCGGGCGCTTATCCTGTTTCCGGCTTTGTTTGTCTCGCCCTGGGTCTTTGTCGTCACGGCGCTCATCTTCCATCTGCTGATGGGCATCCAGGCTCCGGCCTACCCTTCGCTCATGACCCGGGTTTTCCCTGCCCATTACCGCGGAAGGCTGATGGGTTATGTCCGGGTGCTCATGGGTCTCTTGATGATTCCGATCGCTTCGCTTGTCGGGATCTGGTCGGACCGGTACGGTTCGTCCGGACCGCTTGCCTATGCCGCCATCGCCGGCGTCCTTTCGATCCTGATCTACTTCGGGTTGAAAGAAACGGTCGCTCCCGCTGAGCCATCCGGCGACAGGAAACGGCTGGCGCTGCGCGAACAGTGGCAATACGCCCGGCAAAACCGGGCGCTGGTCATTTTTCTGATCGCCTCGTCGTTCAGCGGTTTCGGCAATATTCTTTCGCAGCCGCTTTACCAGCTTATCCAGAAAGAGCGGCTGGCGCTCAGTTTTTTTGAAATCGGGATGGCACGCACGACCTATTTCGCCTGTTTGCTGATCGCTTATTTCGTCATCGGCATTCTGATCGACAAATTCGATCCGGAAAAAATTATCGTCTACGGCATCGCCGCTTTCGCCGTCGTGCCGATGCTGTACGGATTCTCCGAAAGTTATCCGGTCGTCCTGATCGGCAGCGGCATCCAGGGGATCGGCGACGCCATCTGGGATATCGGCATCATGGCCTATGTGTTCCGCCTCGCGCCCGGCCGGGAAGCGACCGTGTTCGGCCTGCACCTGCTGTTGTTCGGCATTCGCGGCACGATCGGCCCGCTGCTCAGCACCGGCCTGTCCGAGACGCTGCCTTTTTCGGTCATGTTGTTTGCGGCTTCGATTTGCGGATGGGTGGGGGTTGTCATCTTCCTGCTTCCGATGATCCGGTCCCGCTTCCCGATCCGTCCCCAATCATCGGTAAATATCCGCCGGAATCATTCGGATAGCTAAAGCGATATCGGAATACGCGCGATATACGCGGGGCGCCATCCATCATATCCCGGAAATAACCGGTTCGATCCAACTGATGCCGGCGCCGAACGCCGGCCGGTTCAACCCGGCCGCGCGTCGTTCCAATATTCCGAAGGGGTGCATCCCATCTTCTTTTTGAACAGCTTGGCAAAATAGAATAAATCGCGATAACCGGTCCGTTCGGCACCTCGCCGATCGGACAATCCGTATTCCGCAATAGCTCGCACGCACGCTTTATCCGCTTGTCGGTCAAATATTTCGTAAACGTAACCTGCAGTTCTTTCTTGAACAGGGAACTGAGCTGGAGTATTTTCGGAGAAACTTCAAACGCGCACCCCCTTGTCGGACAACGCCATGCAAAAAAAACGGAACCCGAGTTCAGTATACACGATATCGGATTCCGTAATTGTTTGAAGTGATTTTAACGATGATCACTTAATAAAATGCGGAAATTTTTCTGGTGATTTTCGAATTTCCTGTGCTAATTGCTCATAATCTCCAGTCAATTTTACAGATCGGACTCTTTTGGCTTCCTGATCACGAGGCTCGATAAACCCTTCTTCTATCCCATTTTTAGATCCATCTTAATTGAACGTAAAGATCGTGCAAATTGTGATGGAAGCCCCAGCCGATCCCCATCGTATTCGAAACAATGGCTCTGATTCTATCCTCATATTGGTCGAACAACCCGGCTGTTTCGTCCTCGTTCACGGTTTTAATGACATCGGAGTACATAGACTCCATACTGTAATAAAACCGTTCATCTATATCGCCATAGGTCAGTGTGAAGGAGACGCCGCTTTCGACATAGATTAACTTCAATTCCAAACTGTACTTGACATTTCCGGTCAATCTTTCAAATTCCGAAATCGCTTTTTTAGCCTCTTGTAGTCTAAGCTTTGCATGACCGCGTTCAGGGAAAAATTCGTTCTCAATCTTTTTGCGATATTCATGAAATAAATTCTCTACCGCTTCATCGCCCAATATTTTTACAGCAAGAAACTTCTCTATGTCTTTGCTGGCACCGTAACACGCTTTGACCAGTTCAACCAGTTCGTCCCGACTCATTTGTTTCAAATGCTTGTTCAGAGCGGATTTGGTCAGTTTAACCGGCTTTTTCAATTCAGGTTGTTGGATTAGCGATTTGGGAATGAGCTTGTTCTTGTGCTTTTTTAATATAACGTTCACTTCATCGCAGGAAAAACGTTCGGCATCATATTCCTGTCCAAGCCACTCCGTAAATTCTGCCCGTTCCGGATGATTCGGAGTAGACAGCGCTTCCAACATATGCTGGTATGCCCATGCGCCACCGACATCTTCCGGCGGACAACTGCGGGCTCCTCCCAGACAAACCGGAACAGGGTCGATTACTGTCGAAGAATCGATCCTCACCACAGTTACGGTGTGCCGCCAATCATCGCCGAAATCGTATGTGTAGGAAAAAACCGTATTTTCCTTGGTTACATGTTTCTGAACCGTTTCTCTGCGTGCATCCAGCACCTCGCGGTTTTCCATATATGAAAATGTCGGATCGGGCAACCCGATCGCTCGTTCATTCACGTGAAACTCGTACAAATGGTAATTATCCCAACCCATGATGAACTGGATCATTTCGTGCAGCTGATGAAAAGTCACATCCGGGTGAAATTGAAATTCCCGCCAAATCTTCGGATTAATTTCGTCCAGTTCGATTTTGCACGTATAGATCATTAACATCATCTTCTCCGTATCGTTTTTTGGGGTTGCCAACTTTTCCAACTTTCAGTCTCTACTTGCATTGTAAACAAATCAATTATAACAGAATTGGTTGACATTACTAACGGTAATTTCATTCTTCCTCGCAAAAAAAGACTCCCTATCCGACCGCTTGTCGGTGATAGGAAGTCTCCGGCAGACTACGGCATCTCGCTTGGCGCAATGTCGGTTTATTTGGGAGCAAACAACGTTTTATCCACGAATTGGTTCACATCGACCTTGGCGGGAAGCACCTGCAGCTCGTAAAATATGTCGCTGACCTGCTGGACCCTCTTGATATCGTCGTCGGTCACCGGACGGAAGCTTTGTTCCCCCCGTCCGACAACGGCTTTGGCCACGTCTTCTTCCAGCCGGGTTTGATTCTGGTATACCTTGGCATACTCGTCCAGGTTCTGATTGCTCCAATCCCAGGCTTTGGCGAAACGTTGCAGTACATCTTGAATCGCGGCCCTTTTGCCCGGATCCGCCAGCGCTTTGTCGGATGCGGTCAAAAATCCGATGCCCGTATTGATATCCGTGCCGTCCCTGAGCACACGCGCCCCTTGCCCTTGGGCGATGGCATTGTACGGATCGAACGTGGCCCATACCTCGATCTTTCCGGCGGTAAACGCGGCGAGCGCATCCGTCGGCAGCACAAAGCTTATTTTTACGTCATCGACGGTAAGCCCCACTTCTTTCAGAGCGCCGATGAGCAAATATTGGGCAATGCTGCCCTTGGCGGAAGAGACGACGACGTTTTTCCCTTTAAGATCGGCAATCGATTGAATCGGCGAATCTTCAGGAACAAGAATCGCCACGCTCTTGCTGGAGTTCGTCGTCGTAGCCACGATTTTGATCGGCACGTTGGAACCGGCCGCCTGCAACACAGGCGTATCCCCGGCGGGAGCCGTATCCACTTCACCCGACCTTACCGCTTCGAATAAAGGAGCGGCTCCTTGAAAATTCGCCCACTTGATTTTGTACGGCGTTCCTTCCAATACTTTGGCCGCCTCCACTCTCGCACGGTACCCTCCGGCTTGATCGCCCAACACCAGAGTAACCTGCGAAAGGTCGATTTGATTTACTTCCGATTTAGTCTTTTCCGCTTGACCGCCAGCCGTACCGTTAACGGGATCATCCGGCTTTTCGCCGCAAGCGGCCAGAACGAGGACGGCAAGCGCCGCAACCGCCAAGGAAGCTATCATCTGCTTTCGTAAAAACCGGTTTCTCTTCATCAATCATTCCACTCCCCAATATAAAATCCCGGTATCATGCAAAAAAGCGGGAATCAGAGAAGCACGTCAGGCTGTTCTTCGACCAGGATTTCATATAACGGCTGAAAATTGTACCACCCGCTGTCCGGCCTGGACAATTGCGAATGCGTAAGCTTCGCGGTCTGATGATCGATCGGTTTCGGATTTCCCGCCGCTTCGGCAAGAAGCTGCGCATGGCAGGCCCGATCCATCGCAATAAACCAGTAAGCCGCCTCATCGACGCTCGTTCCGACCGTCAGCAGCCCGTGATTACGTAAAATAACCGCTTTATAAGAGCCGAGCGCCTTGGCAATTCGTTCGCCTTCGCTTTGATCCAGCACGACTCCGCCAAAGTTGTCGTATAAGCCGTGGTCTTCATAAAAAACGCATGAATCCTGCGTTAACGGGTCCAGCAATCTCCCCAGGGCAGACCAGGCCTTCCCGTAAAGCGAATGCGAATGCGCGGCGGCGATGACATCCGGCCTCGCCCGGTGGATCTGCGTATGAATGGCAATCGCCGTTTTGTTGATCGGGCGGTCGCCTACGATTACCTCGCCGGCATGATTAACCAAATGCAGATCGCTTACTCTTATTTTTTTGAAATGCACGCCAAGAGGATTGACCCAATAGTGATCCGTTTTTTCCGGATCTCTCACGGTAATGTGACCGGCAACGCCCTCGTTAAAACCGAATCGGTCGAACAGCCGGAACGCGACCGCCAAACGCTCCTTCCGGTGTTGACGCTCCTCCTCGATACTTGTAAACTCCGGCTGTACGTATAGCGGTTGAAGCTCTTTTGCCATAATAGGTTCTCTCCCTTTCTTTAAATAGTCGACAATCCATCTAATATATATGGGTTTACTATGTATTTATCTAACACTTATGATAGCCCAGCGTTCCATATTTGTGAAATTCAAATAAGTGAAGATTCTCATTAAAAAAAATGAACATCCGAACAACTGACATGCAAAAAAACCGGAATCCGAGTTGCTCGACATCGGATTCCGGTCGCTGCTGCTATTATTTTTTCTGCTTGTAAAACTCATGATACAGCTTCATCAGCGCTCGTTTCTCGATCCGCGATACGTAGCTGCGCGAGATGCCGAGCTGTTTGGCAATTTCCCGCTGCGTCCGCTCCTCGCCGCCTTGCTCCAGGCCGAAACGGCCAACGACAACCTCTTTCTCCCGTTCGTCGAGAATGTCCAGGTTGCGGTAAATTTTGCTCTTCTCGATTTTAAGCTGTACCTTCTCCACCACTTCGTCGGGTTCGGAGCCCAAAATATCGATCAATGTAATTTCGTTTCCTTCTTTATCGGTGCCAATCGGATCGTGAAGCGAGACGTCCTTGCGCGTTTTCTTAAGCGATCGCAAATGCATCAAAATTTCTATATAAATGTCATTA
>NZ_JBCNFP010000062.1:0-31308 GCF_050481165.1 Paenibacillus cisolokensis | reverse complement strand
GAAATCTAAATTACATAAGTGTTGCTTATAAAAAAACCCCGTAATCACGGGGTTTTTTCTTGCTCCTCAGGCGGCACATGCTCCAGCAAATCTCCCACGCCGACACCCAAAAAGCTGCAAAGCTTATCAAGCGTTTCCAGATCGACACGCTTAACCTTATCGTGATACAGTCCTGACACTGTATTAATTGCCAATCCAGTTCCAGCCACAACATCAGAAACCTTAAGACGCTTACGTCCCATTATTTCGCTCAAATGATTAATAATCATGCTATCCCTCCTTGACATTAAATATAATCTAATTATAAAAAATTATCAAGAAGATAATAAAAAATGTTGACATCATATATAAAGATATGCTATATTATTATCAGGAAGTTGATAGAAGAGACTTCCGGAAGGGGTGAGAAAAGATGGATAAGCTGACAATGAGAGCTTTCGAGAAGCTACAAAAAAGGGAACACTCCCTGCGAGTGCTGCGAGACCAGTTGGGGCTGGGACGCATCACGCGGGAAGTGTTCCGGCTCGAAAGCTCGAAGGTCATCGAGAGGTACCAACTCACCGATGACGAGCAACGCGCTTACGACTTGTACTGCAAAGTACAGCAACAACGTAAGCGCAAGTAAGTTAAAAGAGGGAGTTCACGGCTCCCTCCTCCAATCTTAACATAAAAGCTCCAAAAATTAAAAAAAAAATTGGAGGACGAAGATGCGGGCAATATGTACGCGATTAATGTCGAATGGAAAGGTTCAAACGGTATCCGGCACGGTAATTCAGCGCGGACTTGGTAAGATTACGCTGATTCTGACCGGGAAAGACGGGAGCCGGAAGATCAGGAAGTTTGATGAATCGAAGTATACAGTTCGGATAATTGATTAGGGCCCTTCGGGGCCTCCGAGGAGGGGTGAGCTTGTGAAAGGACTCCGGCACTTGGATTACGCGGTGTATGGGAAATTGATCGTGCCTCTAATCAATTTTGATGCGGCGGTCATGATGCAAATATATGACGACCTCGACGAAGGTAAATGCATCGTTGTTTGTCGACCGCGTCGCAAAAGGGGAAGGGGAAAACGGAATGAATATCGAACTGATTGAGGAAACGATCGGCCGACCGCTGACGGCCAGCGAGCGCAGCACGTTCGAATGGCTGAGCGGCTGGGAGCGGTCGACGTGCGAGAACGTTATGGGGATAATCATGGAAGCATGGCGGCGTGGTTTTGAGCTAGGGCGCAGCAAAAGATGAACACGGGAGGTATGGGCTCCGGGTGGATGAAACTGTCGTTTTTTTGTCCTGCAAGAGCCACCTATTAGTGAGAGGGTCAAGACCCTCCATGCATCATCCGGTATCGTATATTGTGTGCGACGATATAGACGAGCTAGGGGGTGCATGCATACACGTTGCCAGACGGCCAGAATCGGCCCGATTTTCGACGATAGCGCCTCCCGAGTATAAAGGGAAGGGTCGGACGAATATCGCGGCTTAAAATCGCATTCTGGCCGTCGGCCATAGCCAGTCCTGCACCGCCCGGTGGCACCGGGGAAAGGAAAGGACGGTGAAACCCGTCTCCTGAAAATAACCTTTGCAGGCCCTTTTTTTTGTTAATCCCTATGGGAGCATTCGGCGTAAAGCCGGGTAGCTCCTATTTTTCGTAGACGCCGCATCTGGCCGGCCCCTGTAAGCAGCACGGGGGCAGGCTTGGGTTCCCTCCTTTCCCGTCGCGATCCCAGCGGAAAGGTGCGGCTCGGGACGGCTTCGGCGTGCCGCAATAAACGCCGGAACAAAAAAATCCCGCTTCTGCGGGTTGAAAGCGTCGCTCCGCGCACCATGCTGGCGCATCGTGCGCTGCGAAGCCAAAACCTTTGCGGGTGTCGCTCCGGCACCATGCTGACGCATAGTGCCTGCGGGGGCGGCTATCGCCGCACGTAGAAGTGGCAAGCGTGCCGCATATAGTGCATATCGTTGATCTTGACGGCGTGAGCTGTCGCTTGCTGAATCGGGCCGCCGTAATCGGCGATCTGGCCGGTATCCCGGTACGTTACGATGACTTTTTTCTCGGCAAGAATCGCCGCAAGAAAATGCGCATCGGTGGTGAGCTCTTTTTGCATCACGATCCCCTCCGATGAGCTGATTCGACAATATATAAACATTCTCCTGCACCCATTCGGGTGCTTTATATATATCAAATTGAGGGAGAGAAAAAGGTTATGAAAATATTGAGGAAGCCAGCCGAAAAGCTTGCAGCGTTAACGTTCGGCGCAGCGCTTGGCGTTGCGTTTGCGATGATGGTTTTTAAAACGCCGACGCCTGCCATTGAGGCACCGCGCGCGCCGAGAATTGAACATCCAGCAAAGGAGGAACTTGAAACTTGAGTGCAATGATTTATGTCGGACCTACGCTGAGCGGGTTAAGGCAAAACGAGGTTTTCCGGGACGGTGTGCCCGCGAATTTGACGCCACTGCTGGAGCAATATCCGGAAATCGCGATCCTGCTTGTGCCGGTGAGCCAAGCTCCGGCCACAATGGCCGCGTCGCGCCGGAAAGGGACGCCCGAATACGAAGCGTATCGCAAGCTGTCCGGTGGAACGGCTCCCGGTCCCGACGGCGGAGGCGGGGGAGCTGATCGGCCGAGTGTTGGATCACTAGCAGTCAAACTCATAGAAAGCGACATAGCCATGCCGGTTGACATACAAGGTGTGAGTCTGATCAACTCGGGAGAAGAGTTGCCGGTTAAGCAAACAGGCAGTCGTCAAATATTGACATCGGTCCTGAATGTCGCTGTAGCCGGTAACCGCGTACAGTTGCCGAACTACCCTTGCCGCTTAGTTACTGTCATTGCGAAGGATACCAATACAGGATTTATCTATGCGGGTAGTAATAACGTGTCCTCGTCAGTGTACGGAGTAAAGCTCAAGCCCGATGCCAGCTATGATTTTGAGGTATCAAACGCAAATATGATATGGATTGATGCGTCGGTAAGCGGGGAGGGGATATCCTTTGTCGCGTTATAATTCGCCCCGCGCGAGTGAGGATGACATTGAAATTAACCTGCCGCGATACATCTATGGCGTTGTGGGCCATGAACTCAATGTTTACTTCGACAACATCATAGACGGAGGAAATTTAGAAGATTTTCGGATTGATGTTGTCTGCTCAAAGGGTCAGCAATATGCGGATCGATATACACTCACACCGAACTCGACCGGAGACACGGCAATCACGATCAATGTTTACAGAGGACACCAGAATAGATTGATCGCTAAAGCGACATCGATTATTCGTGTTGCGCCCGAAGTGGACCCGAATCCTAAAACAATCCGAGCCCTTTATATCGGAGATAGCAATACAGCTTCGGGGACATACGTGCAAGAATTGCACTCTCTTTTTGCAAACGACGCAGGAGAGTCGACGCTGGAACTGATTGGGACGCTCGGAACCGCTCCGGCCAACCACGAAGGACGCGGAGGATGGACGGCTGATAAGTATCTAACAGCGGCGAGTTATAACGGATCAACAAACGCCTTTTGGGATGGGTCAGGGTTTAGTTTCGCCTATTACATGGCACAAAACGCATTCCCGCGACCTGATTTTGTCATTATCCAACTCGGGACAAATGATGCCTTTAGCACACCATATGGATTCACAGCAGCAGATTTTGTTGCAAGACTTAAAGTTATGCAAGAGAGCATACATGCGTACGACAACACGATCAAAGTATGTTTTTCCCTGCCGATCCCACCTGCACGGACGCAAGACCCTTTCGGGAAAATGAACAGTTGCGACATGACTCGTGCCGCTCATAAAACGGCTGTTTTTAATTTCGCTGTCGAAATGTGCAGGGAGTTTGACGGAACACTACCTAATGTGCTTGTCGTTCCAATCAATCTTAATTTGGATACTTTGCATAACTTCCCGTACGAAACGGTACTGACCAGTAGTCGATTAGCGAGAAGTTATGAGCGTATCAGCGACCAACTACATCCGACAGTGGAAGGTCGGAAGCAGATCGCTGATAGTCATTACGCCTTTCTGAAAAATAACCAGTGAGGTGAGGGAGGATGAGGGCCTTGAAACCCGTGCGGAAACTTTCTCCAGGCAGACAGTTGCCTCGAGGCAGGAAACTCAAAGAGCCGGATTTGCCGGAACCACCGAAGGATACGTATACCTTTATCCTTCCGTTTTTTATCGGATGAGGAGTGGTCACGATAATGGCGTATAATACAGTCCCGATTCTTGTTGACAAAGACGGAAAACCGATACCCCAATATTATAATCCGGAAACAGATATGTTCGAACCTCTTGAAGGTAGCGGGGGTGCTGGAAAATTCCGATCGATCAGTAACTATGAAGGTTCCCCGAGCAAGCAGTTACCTCCGAAAGCAGTTTTGATCGCTGGATCAGACAATACTAATTTGAGGGTGCCGATGGTGACGTCACTTGGATCACAAGACGGCGTATTTGGGTCGAATGCGGTCCTCGGGACGTATGCGGAGATGGCAGCATTCAACGGAGGGAATTGGGATCGGTGGCGAGGGAATACGCAGTCTTTGTTGTTAAACGGAGTGTCTCGAACGACTACGACTGTATCTGCAGATCAGATTAACCACAACGCTAGAGGCGTGCACATCATCCTCGACGTGACAAATGCGGGGACGGGTAACATTACATTGTCGATTGAAGGCAAGGACGTTGCTTCCGGGAAGTATTATCCGATTCTCACGGGCGATGCTGTCACGACGAACGGAACATATGTTTATCGTGTATATCCGGGGATCACGCCTGTCGAAAAACAAGCAATTAGCGATGTGATTCCGCGTACGTATCGGGTTAAGGTCACGCACAACAATTCGGACAGCATCACCTACAGCGTTTCATGCGCGCTGATCCTTTAGAAACTGTGATTCAAGACGTGGCCAAGTGATTGCAGGAGTGCGTAAAAAAGTGCGATCCGGTCGCGAAAAAGTTCGATCACAAGCAATAATCATATGCAAACCGACCAACATCGTTCGCGACCGCTCTTTACAGCATTTTTCGATGGTCAGTAAAATGGTTTTGACCAATATACGTTATACGTACTTTGTAACTAAGTACAGTGTTTTTTTTTTTTTTTATTCTTCTATGTAACTTTATACGTATAAAGAGAGCGAGCAATGATATGTTCGAAGTCACTCCAAAAAACGGGGTGGCTTTTTATTTTTGAAGGAGGAATGCTGTGATGGAGAAAAATCAGCAGATCGAGAACAACTTCACGTACCATGCTCCGAAGGACGGGCAGCCTGCCAAGTACGAAGCGATCCGTGCAAAGGCAAAGGAATTAGCTTATTTGATCGATGAGCTCTGTCCCAGCAGCAGGGAGAAGTCGCTTGCATTCACGAATCTTGAGCAGGCGATTTTTTGGTCAAATGCGGCGATTGCACGCAACGAGTGAGCCTGACAGGGGCAATGCAGTTCACTCGATAGCTGGAGGAGATGGCTAGGCGTCGTCGTCGATTCGTGTCGAACCGTGTCGAATCGCGGGTCCTTCCAGCGAGGGGGATGGGTGCGGGTACTGACGACCCCGAAATATGCCTAGATTAAAATTTTTGAATTCACTTCCGTTTCCGTCTGCATCACGCAGAACCGGGGCGGATTAATTTTTTCGCTTCGAATTTATGCCCTGAAAATGACAATTCATTTTCAGGATTGAAAAGCGGAATTAGGAGGTGGGACGATGCCGAAAGTGAAAGCGGAAGCGAAACCTATACATGAACGTGAAGTTCAGACCGGTGAACTAGCGGCAATCGTCGGCAAATCCTCTCGCTGGATTAGGCGACTAACGTCCGACGGGGTGCTCAAACAATCAACGCGGGGGAAGTTTGTCCTTGGCGAGGCTGTGCAAGCATATATCGAGTATGCGAGCGGGGGCAAAGAGACAGACAACAAGCCCCGTTATATCGACTTCAAAACCGAGCACGAACGAATCAAGACAGAAAAGGCGGCGCTTGAACTGGCAGAAATGCGGGGAGAGTTGCATAAAGCAGAAGACGTCGAAGCGGTCATGAACGACATGCTAGGGGCCTTTCGGCAGCGCATCCGGGCGGTCCCGATGAGGTTGGCGCCGGAATTACTCGGACAAACCGATTTGAACGTCGTTAAAGGGAAACTGATGTCTGTCCTTGACGAGGCGTTGTCCGAACTGGCGGACTACGACCCGGAAAGATTCCGGGTGGACCGCGAGCGGGCTGATTCGGATGACGAGGACTGATCAAAAAACCGTCGACCTTTTCCGCCGCATAGCTCGTGTTGTTGCTCCGCCGCCAAAGTTGACCGTCTCCGAATGGGCTGATCAATTCCGGCGTTTGTCCTCCGAAGCTTCGGCCGAACCGGGACAATGGCGAACGGACCGCGCGCCTTACCAGCGTGAAATTATGGACGCATTGAATGATGACGAGACAGAGACAATCGTTGTCATGTCTTCGGCACAGGTAGGCAAGACGGAGATTATTTTGAATATCATCGGGTATTTCGTCCATCAAGATCCGTCGCCGATCATGCTTGTGCAACCTACGCTTGAACTAGCTCAGGCGTTTTCGAAGGACCGTTTATCGCCGATGGTCAGAGATAGCCCAGAGCTTAAAAAGCGGATGGCGAGCGCCAAAAGCAGGGATAGCGGGAACACAATGCTTCACAAGACGTTCCCAGGCGGACACATCACAATGGCAGGCGCAAACTCGCCCGCATCTTTGGCGTCCCGTCCGATCCGAGTCGTACTCCTTGACGAAGTTGACCGATACCCGCCATCTGCCGGAACAGAAGGGGACCCGGTAACGCTCGTCTCCAAGCGCTCGACAACCTTTTCAAACCGAAAGCGCGTGATGGTGAGCACGCCGACAATCAAGGGGGCTTCCCGGATTGAAACGGCGTACGAGTCTAGCAGCATGGAGCAGTGGTGTCTTCCTTGCCCCAGCTGCGGAGAGCATCAGCCGCTAGAATGGGGCCGTATCCGGTTCGAAGATGCTTCCATGGCATGCAAGCATTGTGGCGCGATTCATGGTGAGCTGGAATGGAAAGCGGGCAAGGGGAAATGGATTGCTCGCAAAGCGAATCGGAAGGTAAGGGGCTTCCATTTGAACGAGCTTGCAAGTCCGTGGAAGCGGTGGGCCACCATCATCGAGGAGTTTTTGGAGGCCAAGCGCAGCGGCCTCGAAATGCTAAAGGCGTGGATTAATACCTCGCTCGGTGAAACATGGGAGGAGCGTGGAACCGGTGTCGATGCAGACGAACTGGCGGATCGTAGAGAAGAGTACGAAGCGGAAGTTCCGGACGAAGTATTAATGCTGACGTGCGGCGTTGACGTGCAGGATAACCGTTTGGAATATGAGGTGGTCGGGTGGGGACCGGAGGCGGAAAGCTGGGGCATTCAGTACGGCGTGATTATGGGCGATCCCGGCCAGGACTATGTTTGGGACATGCTTGATGCCCAAGTGATTGACCGCTCCTTCGTCCGAAGAGATGGGCAGGAACTGCAGGTCCTTTCGACCGCGGTCGACTCAGGCGGCCATTTCACGAAAGAGGTCTACACTTTCTGTAAGAAGCGAGAAATGCGGAGGGTATGGGCGATCAAGGGGAAGGGCGGCGTTGGCGTTCCATATATCGTCCGGCCGAAACGCCGGAATGATGAAGGAGTCTGGTTGTTTACCCTCGGGGTTGACGTGGGCAAAGACACACTTTCGTCGCGCTTGGCACTGAAAGAGCCGGGTCCCGGGTACTGCCATTTCCCGGCCGATCCGAAGAGAGGTTATGACGATTCCTATTTCCCTGGCTTGACTTCTGAGCATCGCGTCATGCGGTATATCAAAGGTCGGCCTATTTTCTATTGGGAGAAGAAGGTGGCCGGCGGGCGAAACGAACCGCTCGACTGCCGGAACTACGCGACGGCCGCGCTTGAAATATCGGGCGGGGTCACGGTCCTTGCGGCGCTGCAACGGATGCGGGAGAAGGAAGCAGAACCGCAGCAGACGCAGGCGAAGCCTCTGGCACGCCGCCGCGCCGGAGTCGTGAGCAAGGGAATTGATTAGGAGGTGAGTCCAACGGAAGCGAGACTCGAAATTTTGCGGACCAGACTGCAGCAGTACATCGATTGCGAAGTTGCAATTTTATCTGGAGCACAAAGCTACTCAATTGGCAGCCGAAGTCTTTCAAGGGCGAATCTATCCGAAATATCGGACATGATCCGATACCTGGAAAAAGAGATCGCACTCGAGGAGGCGAAAGCGAATGGACGAGGGCGTAATAAAGTCGTAGGCGTGATACCGCGGGACTTCTAAGGGAAGGGGGTGATCATCATCAATATCATAGATAAAGTCATTTCCGTCTTCTCGCCGGAAGCAGGCATGCGGCGAACAGCTGCGCGTCAGGTTGTACGAATATTAAACGGTTACGAACAGGGGGGCGCATCATACACAAAAAAGAGCATGCGCGGGTGGATAACCAGTTCCGCAAGCCCAAAGGACGACATTGATAGGAGCCTAGATACCCTCCGCGCACGTTCTCGTGATTTGTATATGAACGGCCCAATCGGTGCAGCCGCGCTCAAGACTGCCCGAACAAATGTTATCGGCCCCGGTCTTCGCTTGAAAGCCAACATCGACGCTGAGTTTCTTGGTCTGACCAACGAACAAGCAGATGAATGGTGCGGTCGGGTGCAGCGTGAATTTGCGTTGTGGGCTGAGAGTAAACACTGTGATGCTTTGCGGATGAACGACTTTTATGATCAGCAAGGCATTGCTTTTCTCGGCATGCTGATGAACGGTGATTCTTTCGCGCTCTTTCGGCATGACAAGCGAACGCCGTGGATGCCGTACGGGCTCCGCCTGCACTTGATCGAAGCGGATCGCGTAAGCACACCAATGGCGCCAGGCGTTAAAGGTGACTCTGTGGAGGGTAAGGCAGATAACGGAAACTTGATCATTTCCGGCGTAGAGATCGACTCATCTGGAGCAGTGGTTGCCTATCACGTTAGCAATATGTACCCAACCGAAACCGGCTATACGTCGGCGGTGATGAGGGAATGGAAACGGATCGAGGCTTACGGTCCTCGAACGGGAAGACCTAATATCCTGCATCTCATGGAGGCAGATAGAGCCGAACAGCGCCGCGGCGTACCGCTGCTCGCTCCTGTAATCGAAGCATTAAAACAAGTAACACGCTACACCGAGGCAGAACTGATGGCGGCGGTAATTTCGGCAATGTTCACCGTGTTTGTAAAAACTGAAGGTCCCTCATCAGAAAATCCATTTTCGGCCATGATTCCGGAAGAACAGCAGGTCGCACGAGAACCGACAGTCTACGAAATGGGAGTCGGTGCCATAAATATCCTGCAACCTGGTGAAGATGTGGAAATAGCGAATCCGAGCCGGCCGAATGCCAATTTTGATGGATTTGTCACCGCGATGTGTCGTTTTATTGGTGCTGCGGTAGAGATTCCGTACGAAGTCTTGCTGAAACTTTTCAATTCCAGTTATTCTGCCAGCCGTGCCGCATTGCTGGAAGCTTGGAAGATGTTCCGTACACGCCGGACATGGACGGCGAAAGAGTTTTGTCAACCGGTGTATGAGGAATGGTTGGCAGAGGCTGTTGCACTTGGTCGCATTCACGCGCCGGGTTTTTTCACCGATCCGGCGATTCGGAAGGCGTGGACGGCGGCAGAATGGAATGGACCGGCACCGGGGCAACTCGACCCGATTAAGGAAGCTAAAGCAGCTGGCCTTCGCATTAATCTCGGACTCTCTACGCATGAGCGCGAAGCAATCGAAGCTAATGGCAGCGACTTCTGGGCGAACGTCAGACAGTTGAAGATTGAGAAGGAGGCCATGACAGATGCAGGAATATCGAATTTATCAGCACCAGAAGCTGAGAAGGAGGTGATAGAAGAAGATGCGTAAATTCTGGATTTTCAACAGCCTGAGCCCAACAAGTGGGGAACTGCTACTATACGGGGATATCCGATCAGAGAAGCCTTGGTGGGACGAGGGTGGCAATGGAATTTATCCCCGACAGTTCGCCGAAGACCTGAAAGCCCTTGGGAATATATCAGAGTTGACGGTTCGAATTAATTCTCGTGGCGGCGATGTATCCGCTGCGACCGCGATCTATACCCAATTGAAAAATCACCCGGCAACTGTGACGGCGATCATTGACGGCATGGCGGCGAGTGCAGCGACGATCATAATGATGGCTGCAGATGTTATTAAAGCTCCAGCGCCTGCACAAGTCATGGTCCACGACCCGATGTTGGTACTCATTGGGATGTTTAATGGTGCTGACCTGGATCGGTTAAAGGGCATTTGGGAGGTCACGAAAAACAGTATCATCAATGCATATGTTAACAAAACCGGACGCAATCGAGACGAAATCTCCGAAATGATGCGGTCGGAAAAATGGATGACAGCGGAAGAGGCGAAGGTCGAAGGGTTTGTAGACGAAATTCTGTTCGAGGAAACGGTTGAGGCATCCATTACGAATGACAACCGTTTCATGGTGGTCAATTCCGTTGCACACGATTTGAGTATCTTTAATAGTCGACCGAAACTCCATCAGACGCCGTCTATACCATTTATTCCGTTGACTCAAAGTCAAACTCCAAACAAGGGGCGTGAAAATACAGTGGAAATCAAAAATGTCGAAGACTTGAAAAAGCATTATCCTGATCTGTGTAATCAGTTGGTCGAAGAAGCAAAAGCGACAGCTGCTGCTACAGAACGAGAGAGGATCAAGGCGATCGATGAAATCTCAGCGACTGTAGCCGCTGACCTTGTCAACAAAGCCAAGTACGAAGAACCGATGTCTGCTGAAAAGCTCGCGCTGTTGGCACTCAAAGCGGATGCTGCAAAAGGTGCGCAGCATCTCAATGACCGCGCTGCGGAATTGCAGAACAACGCTGGCGTCACTTCGGAAGCTGGCGACGCTGACGCCCAAAAGAAAAAGGAAGCCGAAGCAGCAGCGATCGATCTTATCGCGGCTGCTGCCAACAAATTCGGAAAAAGAATGGAGGCTCGATAAACGATGGCAAATCTTTTCAACGACAACTTTGGGTCGACGACGCCCGACAAACTGTTTGCCGGCATTAACCATCCGGTCGACATTAAATCGGTCACACTGCTGGCCGGCCAAGGTGTGCTGAAACGCGGAGCTGTACTCGGCATCGTTACTGCTTCGAATAAGGCTAAACTTGTCGATAGCTCGGCGGCGGATGGTAGCCAAACAGCGGATTGCATCCTGACCGATGACGTCGACACGACGGCCGGAGATGTCGTCACAACGGCCTATATTTCCGGCGAATTCAATCGCCAGGCTCTGATCTTTGGCGGGTCGGACACGGCTGACAAGCATGAGATCAGGTTGCGCGAACTGGGCATCTTCTTGAAAGATGTCGTCGAATACAATGAATAGGGGTGACTGAAATTATGAACCTGAACCTGTATAAAACAACCACGATGCTCGAGGCTGTCCGTAAAATGATGCCTCTCCGAAAATTTATTACCAGCACGTTCTTCCCGGGCGTTGAAACGTTCGTGACGGAGGACGTGCTTTTTGATTACAAGAAAGGCAAGCGGAAGATGGCTCCGTTCGTGGCTCCTCGTGTCGGCGGCATTACAGTGGCGCGTGACGGCTACCAAACCAAAAAGTATACGGCGCCGAAAATTGCGCCGCAGCGTGTTATGACGATCGATGACCTTGTGACTCGCGGTATGGGTGAGAACCTGTTCAGCCAGCGGACGCCAGCGCAGCGACAAGCCGAACTGCTCGGCACCGACCTCGCTGAATTGGACGACATGATCGCCCGAAGAATCGAATGGATGGGTCGGGAATTGCTGCTTGGTAAACCGATCGTCGTCAAAGGCTTCATTGATCATCTTGACACTCAATATGTCGAAGATGAGATCAACTACGGTTTCACGAACAAAGTGACGCTGACGTCTACGGCTAAATGGGATGACGCTGGCTCGGCGGGCAAGAAATACGGAAATCTGCAGACATGGCGCTTGGAAGTGATCAAAAAGTCGGGCGCAGCCCCGACGATGGCGATCTTCGGCCAAGGTGCATGGGAGAAATTCCGGAAGGATTCGGAGATCCAAGAGATGCTGAAACAGCAGAACGCCACGCTTGCTCTCATGAATCCGAGCGTCGTGGACGAAGCCCTGACCTTCTGCGGACGTCTTCCGGGTCTCGGTCTCGAACTGTACACGTATGATGACTGGTTCATCGACGACAACGGCGTCGAGCAGCCGTACATCCCGGACGACCATGTTATTCTGTGCCGGCCGAACCTCGGCAAATTTGTGTATGGAGCAATTACACAGATGGAGTCGGACGAAAATTTCCATACCTACGAAGGTACGCGTATCCCGAAATCTTGGTCTGACCAAAACAAGGATCAGCGCATGATCCGATTGTCCAGCCGTCCTGTACCGATGCCCGCTGATATCGACGGGTGGTTCGTGGCCGACGTCTATTAAGGGGGAGCGACGATGAGCGTAATCGTAAAGCGAGGTCTCGTTGACGATGGCAAGCGAATCTATGGCCCGGGTGAAGTAATAGATGGCCTGTCGGAAAAGGACGAGAACGACCTGATCGAATCTGGCGTTTGCGAGTGGCTGGATAGCTACGAAGAACCAGACGACCCGCCAGCACCTCCGAGTGGTGGCGCTGGCGAGGGGGATTCGCCCACGTCTCCGGACGACCTTCCTTCAACTTCACAGAGTGAGCCGCAGGCCGATGATAGCAATGTAAACCTGCCCGAAGAGGACGGCCCTAATACAGATATTCTGGCCGACGTCAAACCGAGACGCGGAAGCAGGTCGAAGGAATAATGGGATTCAAAGATCAAGTCGCGCGCGACATCCAAAACGTTTTTCTCGATTCCGAATTCGGAGAGCCGGTGCTGTTCGGCTCAATCGGAATGGACTCGATTGAGCTTTTGGCGGTAGTGGACCGCGACATGAACGAATTGACGGCATATGAGACAGCGGAAGGGACGTATGCCTCGAAATTGACGCTTTATATGCGTCAGGCCGATCTCGGGTACGTACCTGTCGAGAACCAGCTTGTATATTTTGCCCTCGCCGGGGAAGACACCTATCCCTACATCGTCCGGCGCGTAGCTGCCGAAATGGGGATTCTTACGGTTGAGATTGAGGCGAACCGTTCATGATCGACTTTACTTCGACACGAAAAGAGCTGAAGCACGCGGTGGTTAGCCTTCGGTTTGTTGAAAAACACGTTCCGAAGGCTTTTTCTGCTGCCCTGAACCGGGTGTCCGCCGGCATTAAAACGGAGGCTGCCAGGAAGGTTCGCGAGACGTACTACGTCAAACACGGCGACGTACTCAAAACGATCAAGGTAAGCAAAGCCGAGCCGGGAAGGTTGGAATTGCTTCTGACCTCTCGGGGACCGAGTTTGCCGTTGATCAAGTTCCGGACATCGCCCCGCAATCCTCCTGCCAAGCAGCCGAAGGTCTTGAAAGCCGCCGTCAAAAAAGGGGGCGGAATGAAGCCGATCCCCGGGGCGTTCGTTGCGAAGATGAACAGCGGCCATATCGGTGTTTTTCGTCGTGCCGGGAAGCAACGGTTGCCTGTCGATGAACTGTACGGTCCGGCGATTCCGGCGATGCTGGGCGAGCCCGGCGTAGCCGAGCACCTTCAGCAGGAATCGGTACGCCGCATGTCGCAACGTCTTGATCATGAATTGAATCGCGTGCTGGGGAGGTTGTCAAAATGACGGCATTTATGCTCTTGCAAGCGATCGTCAAGTTTCTGAAGGGGACGGTCGCTGATTACGCTGCGGCGCAGGGTGACCGGGGGAATCTCCGGACTCCGAAGGTGTTCGACTGGTTCTTGCCGTTCAAGAACCCGAGCAATCCCGATAAGATCGATTTTCCGTACATCGTCGCTCGAATCGTGGAGGGCAATGATCCGTTGATGGAGCCGGCGGCGCCGCTTCTATCGACGGTGCGCGTCGACCTCCTCTTCGGAGTGTACAACGAGAGCAAGGCTGCTGACGGGTTTGTCCATCCGGATGGGGCATACGATCTCTTGAATCTAATGGAGCATGTTCGGATTGCTTTATTCCGAGAGGCGGCGCTCGAAAACAAGTTCAGGATTGAGAAGCCATACAACTGGAAAATTCCCGAAGAGCAGCCTTATCCGCTCTGGGTAGGCCAGGCCCAAAGCATCTGGACCGTTCAAAGTGCGACACAACAATATAACGGGAGGTTAGATATCCATGGCCACATCTTCTAAACAGAAACAAAAGCAAACCGCGACGGCTCCCGAGCCTCTGATCTATATCGGTCCCAACCTGCCCGGTGGCCGCCTGTCGCGTTTTCGGGTGTTCCGGGGAGGCGGGATTCCACCATTTCTCAGCGACCTCGTCGACCAGCGGCCGGAAATTGAAAGGCTGATCGTTCCGGTATCGGGATTTCCGGCCGCGGTGAAGCGCGCCGAATCGCCCGGAACGGTTGAATACATGGCAATAGCTGCCCTGAAAGAAAGGAATGGTGAAGCATAATGTCCTATAAACACGGGGTGTATATCTCCGAAGTGCCGAGCTCGATCACGCCGACCGTTGCCTCGGATATTGTGCCGGTCGTTTTCGGCACAGCGCCCGTCAACCTGTCGCAGCGTGCAACGCCGCCGGTTAACGAGCCGGTACTTTGCTACACATACGCCGAAGCGGTCCAGGCGTTCGGATATTCGGATGACTGGAATTACTCGCTGTGCGAATTCATCCATTCGCATTTTGCGCTGTTCGGAGCCGCGCCCGCGATTCTGATCAACGTGCTGGACCCGGCTGTCAACAAAACGACTGTAGCACCGGCTTCGAAAAACATCATATCGGGGACGATCACAATCAACGAACAAGGCGTGCTCAAAGAAAGCGTCATCGTGAAGTCGAACGACGGCGCGACGACCTACACGGCCGGGACCGATTATGTCGCTGGATTCGATGCCCGTGGATTCCTTCTTATTACGGTGCTTTCGGGAGGGACGATCCCCTCGAATTCGACGGAGCTGCAGGTCGGGTATGACAAACTGGCGCCGGAGACCGTGGCGAGCGCAGACATCATCGGCGGCATTGATGTGGCGACCGGCAAAGAGACGGGGCTTGAGCTGATCAATCAGATTTTCCCACGTTTCCGGATCGTTCCGGGCATGGTACTTGCCCCCGGATTTTCGCAGGATCCGGTCGTCGCTGCGGTAATGACGGCGAAAGCCAGCAATATCAACGGTCATTTCAAGGCCATCGCCCTGACCGACATCCCGACTGACACGGTCGACACCTACACGGACGCGCCGGCATGGAAAGAAGACAACAACTATACGTCGGAGTTGCAGGTCGTCTGCTACCCGAAGCTTACGATGGGCGGGAAGCAGTACCATTTATCGACGCAGCTCGCCGGCGTGATGACCGTAACGGACGCCGGGAGCGGCGGTGTCCCGTACATGTCACCGTCCAACCACAACTTCCAGGCCGACGGCGCGGTGCTGGAGGATGGGACGGAAGTCTTCCTCGGCCCGGATCAAGCTGCCTTTCTGAACGGAAACGGCATCGTAACGGCGCTCAACTTCATCGGCGGCTGGAAGGCATGGGGCAACCGGACCGGCGTCTATCCGTCGAACACCGATCCGAAAGATTCGTTTATTCCGAATCGTCGGATGTTCAACTTCATCGAAAATACCATCGTCTTGACGATCTGGCAGTACGTAGATGCTCCGATCACGCCGCGCTTTGCCGAAGCGATCACGGGTAGCTTGAATCTCTGGCTCAACGGGCTCACCGCACAAGGATATATCCTCGGCGGTCGTGTCGAATATCTGGCCTCGGATAATACGGCGGTCGACACTGCGGATGGAATCGCGAGGTTCCGCGTCTACGTGACGCCGCCGTCGCCGGCCCGTGAAATCGACTTTATCGTCGAGTATGATCCGCAATATCTGGCCGCAATCACGGCGGCATAAGGAGTGATGATTGAATGTATCAGATTCCTGAAAAACTCATCAACTTTTCGGTCTACAAAGACGGAAACACTTGGCTGGGAGTAAGCGATATCGTGCTCCCGAATATCGAGTCAATGACCGAGACTGTCAGCGGCGCAGGTATTGCGGGTGAAGTTGACAGTCCAACGATCGGGCATTTCGGGAGCATGACCGCTACGCTCAATTGGCGCACGGTAGACCGTAAAGCGATTGAGCTTTTGCGTCCGGTGAGCCATGCTTTGGACTTCCGCGGCTCCCAGCAGGTGTACAATCCGGCAACGGGCGAGTATCGATCCGTCGGCATCCGGGTTTCGGTCAAGGCGATCGCAAAAAATGTTACGTCGGGCAACTTTGCACCGGCAACGACAACCGGTACGAGCACGGAACTCGAGGTCACCTATATCAAAATCTGGGAAGACGGAAAAGTAGTGATCGAGATCGACAAATACAATTTCGTGTTCCGGGTTGACGGCAAGGACATGCTGGAGCAGGTCCGCCGTCAGCTCGGCATGTAGGGAGGGCAGAAGATGGCTGAAGAAAAACAGCACATAGAAGAGAAGGCCGGGGGCAGCATTTTCAAGCTGCGCCGGCCTATTTCTTTCGAGGGAGAAACGTATGCCGAACTGAACCTCGATTTCGAAAGTTTGACCGGCGAGGATGTAATCGCATGCGAAAGGCAATTCCTGTCCGAAAATAACGGCAGCACGTTCGTGAAAGAAACATCGAAAGCCTATCAATCTTACATTGTTGCCAGAGCGGCTGGGGTGCCGGTGGAACTGATCCGGAAGCTTTCGGCAGGCGATTTTTCGCGAGTGACGTTGAGAGCTCAAAATTTTTTGTTCTTGTCGGCTTGACGAAGGATTCGAGCATAAAAGACCTAGCGGCTTCTCTCGCGATCGTCACCTATACGCCCATCCCTTATTTTCTATCATTACCATTAAAGGAATTGGTAGATTGGATCGATCGTATCGGAAAATTGCAGGAAAGGAGACCGGGCAAGCGTGGCGCAAGGAAAAAGTAGAGAATACGAAATAGCCTTTCGGCTCAACGGTGAGCTCGAATCCTCCTTCCGTAAAACATTCGGTCAAGCTGGTGAAAGTATCGAGCGAATTGAGCGAGAGCTTCGCGATATTTCCGGCTCTAATGCGTTCGGGAAGATAAGCAAAGAAGCTCGGGACGCTGAGCGCGTAATCCGATCTGTAGAGGGCGACACCCGCAATTTCGGCGACACCCTGAAGCGTGTCGCCGAATACACCGGTGCGTTCGCAATCGTCGATGGTGTTGCAAACAGCTTCCGGGATATTTTCAGCACGATTCGTGATTTTGACGACTCTATGGCAAACTTACAGGCTGCAACGGGTGCAAGCGCCGAAGAAATGCAGGAGATCGAGCAGATTGCCGAAGAACTTTACGAGCTTCCGCTCAGTGAGGGCATTCATGATCTGACGAACTCTATCGCGACCGTGAAACAGGTAACGCAGCAGTCGGGCGACGAGCTTCAGCAGATGACGAAAGAGGCAATTCTGTTCCGGGACGTCTTCGGTGAGGACATAACCGAGTCGGTCAAGGCAGCGGATACGATGATGCGCCAGTTCCGCATCACGTCCACGCAAGCGTACAATTTGCTGGCGCAAGGAGCGCAGAAGGGGCTCAACAAGTCGAATGAGCTGCTGGATACCGCAAACGAATATGCGCCGCAATTTGCCAGTCTGGGTTATACCGCGAATGAAATGTTCGACATTCTCGCCTCCGGCCTCGCAGCCGGCGCCTGGAATCTTGACAAGGTCGGGGACGCAGTAAAGGAATTCAATATCCGCCTGAAAGATGGTAGCGATACCACATACAAAGCTTTGGCTGCTCTCCTCGCTCCGGAAGACATCGAGAAATGGACCGAAGCCTTGACAAGAGGTGGCACGAAGTCCGCCGAGTACTTGGAACTTGTCGGAAAAGTGGGTAAGGAAACGGCCGGCGAGATGGTGAAGAACCTCCAGAAGGGCGGCAAGAAAGCCGAGGACACGATCACAACGCTTTCGGCCATTTTGGGTGGGGGTCAAGATCTGCTCGACGGTTTGTCTAGTGGCGCAATCCAAGGCAAGGATGCGCTCCAGACGATTGTTGATGAACTCGCTGAGATTCAGGATCCGCTCGAGCAAGCACAGCTCGGTGTGGCCTTATTCGGCACGCAGTGGGAAGATGTCGAGAAGGACGTTATCTCGGCGTTCGGCGCCACCGAAAGGCAATTCGATATGACCAAAGCCACGATGGAAGAGATCGAGCAGATCAAGCTTGATACCATCGGTAAGGACTTTCAAAAGGTCGGCCGTCAGCTCATGACGGGACTGGTTTTACCCATCGCCGAAGACCTCATGCCTGCGCTCGAGGGACTTGCGGAGTGGGCGACGGAGAACGACGAATTGATCAAAGCGATCGCTCTGGCGACGCCTGCCGCCCTGATTGGTAAGAACGTCCTAACGATCGTCAAAGGCTTCGGACGAGTCGATGACGCCGTTGCAACTGCAACCAAGGGAGTAGGGGCTGCCAACAAGGCGCTTGGCTCGTTTGGATCTGTTCTCGGATTTTTTACGAATCCGGTGGGTATCGCGGTCGGCGCGGTAGGGGCCTTGACCGCCGGCGTCCTTGCTTATAAAAAGCACCAAGAAGATGCGCGTCTTGAGCTCATCAATATGAGCGAGGAACTGGAGGAGGCTGCCAAGCAGTATGAAGAGGTAGCATCCAAATACTCTACTACACAGGATCTTGTGAGCGAATATCAAAAGCTTGATTCGATCATTCGCAACAATACCGACGCTTCCCGGGATTTGAACACAGAAAAGCAACGTCTCGCCGATATTACGTCCCAGCTACAGGAGTTATATCCGGAAACGATCACGCAGTATGATATCGAAAACGGGAAAATCCGCGAGAAACTCGGTTTGTTGCAGCAAGAATCTGCTGCGGAGGCTGAGCTCGCACGGTTGCGGCTCGAAAAAGAAGTGGCCGAAAAAAGCCGCGACCTGCCTGATTTGGAGAAAGAAATCGCATCGCTTGAAAAGCAAACGACTGAGCTAGAGAAACAGAAAGACGCCTTGGATGCTGCAATCCCGGCATTCAAGGAGTTTGAAGCGCAATTCGCCCGAATAATGCAGATGGATGCCTCGGATGAACGGACATCGAAGCTGGAAGAACTGCGACAGAAAGTGAATGAGATCGGTTCGACAGTCGGATTCCACTTTAACAACAATGCGCAACTTATGGAGCTTGGTAGTGTCATCGACGATTTGACTGGAGATCGTGTCGAAAAGATCGATGCATACATCACTAAACTTGAAGAGCTCGGAAATGCGCGGGCAAGTTATGAGGAGTTGTACCAAGCTCAAAAGACTCTGATCGAACTCGACCTCGGAAGCAAACTCGAAGAGCAGGCTGCCAACTTTGAGAACCTGACTGAGGCGGAGCGGGAACGATTTATGTCAGCGCTGCAGGAAGTATCGAAACTGAACGCTGAGATGGATCTGCTTCCTACGGAGAAGACCATCGATTTAAAAGTCGTTTGGTCACAGATCGGTCGCCCGGCCACATGGGGACTTCCAGATATACCCGGCTATGCAGAGGGCGGCTATGTCGATTCCCCTGAACTCGCCTGGGTGGGGGAAGGAGGGTCCCCGGAGTGGATCATTCCAGAAAACAATTCCCCGCGCTCTCACGCTCTCCTAGACGCAGCAAACCGTGCGATGGGGCGAAAATCGGATGGCGGCAGCGTGGTCATTAACGCGCCGTTTAAGCCGGTTATCAATATTCCGGGAGGGTCGGCCGATGCAGGGCAGATTAAGCAGGCTATAGGATCGGCGTATGAAGAATGGGTTAAAAACCTTCGGAAATTCATGCGAGAGGAAAGGCGGTTGAGCTTCAATGCCTGAATACGTCACGATCCAAGGCGACACATGGGACGGTATCAGCTACAAGCTGTATGGCGACGATTCGCAAACGGCCAACCTCATGCAGCTTAATCCCGAACATATGAGGACGGTTATCTTTGGTGCCGGTGTCGTGCTGCGAACGCAGGAAGTGCCGCCGCAAACAGCCTCTGACCTACCGCCATGGAGGTCGATCGTATGAGCCGCTATACCGAAATCGAAATCAAGTACCAAGGCGTGAATATCTCTCGAGATATCGCGCCTTTTTTGACGTCTCTGACCTATACGGACAACGGCAATGGCCGTGCGGACGATTTGAATATATCTCTTTCGGACCGTGAAGGGCGCTGGCGGGGGCCGTGGATACCGAAGCGTGGGGAAAAGATCGAAGCGTCGATCATCCTACACAACTGGCAATTTGACGGGAAAAAGCGCGCTCTCAAATGCGGGACATTCGAGGTTGACACCATTAACTTTTCCGGCCCGCCCGATACCGTCGACATCCAGGCTGTTTCCTACCCGGGAAACGCCCGGATCAAAAACGAGCGGCATACGAAATCGTGGGAAAAAGTCACGTTAAAGCAGATCGGTAGCCGAATCGCAGCCAGCGCCGGCATGAAGTTTATGTTTGAGGCGAGCGACGTCAATTTTGACCGAATTGACCAGACGGACGAGACAGACATCGTCTTCCTGAATCGTCTGGTCGAGCAGGAGGGCTGCTCCCTCAAGGTAGTGAATGGTGCGGTCGTCATCTATGATGACCGGAAATACGAGAACATGAAGCCGGTCCGGACGTTAACGCGAGGCGAGTCCGATATCCTGTCGTATTCATTCGAACTTCAAACGGTCGACGTCTCCTATGCTGCTTGTCAGATTTCGTATCAAGACAGCAGCAAAAAACGGACGATCAAAGGGACTTTCCGGGCGCCCGGCGCAACCGGACCAACGCTTAAAATTAACGAGCGCGTCGCTTCCGAGGCTGAGGCGATCCGTAAGGCCCGCAACGCCCTCCGGCAGCGCAATAAGGAGGCGCAGAGAGCGCGTCTGACGCTCATGGGGGATTATGCCCTGGTTCAAGGGGTGACGGTCCAACTGGCTGGTTTCGGGGCGTTTGACAACAAATATTTCGTCGAGACAGCGACGCACTCCGTCGGTGTCGGCGGGTACACGACGCAGTTGGAAATTAGAAAGGTGTTGGGGTACTGATGTTATCAAGCATCATACGAGTCGGAATTGTTTCGGCGGTCGATACCGGCCGGATGGCCTTGCGTGCGACTTTCCCAGACCGAGATGACCAGGTATCCGACTGGCTACAGCTCGTCATGCCGCCCTTGCAATACGATCAGTACACGTCGATCAAGATGCCGGCAGTCGGGCAGCAGGTCTTATGTCTATTTCTCGGTAATGGCCTTGAAACGGGATATTGGCTCGGAACGGTGGGTGAATCGCCATGATCGGGACGTTCGGTGATGTGGTGTTTGTCGCCTCGTCTAACCTGCTCCGGACCTTCCAGGACTTTTCACGTAGTACGACGGCTCGCTGGGCGGTCCACGAGATCCACTTACAGCAGCCTAAACCCGAATTTCTTGGCCCCGGACAGGATAGCATCACCTTCGCGATGCGCTTTGACGTGCGATATGGGGTCAACCCGCGGAATGAGCTCACAAAACTGATCCGGATCGCGCGATCGGGCAAGGCGGAAAAGCTAGTCATTGGCGGTGTGCCGATGGGCGCCGGCCGTTGGTACCTTGAGTCTGTGGACCAAGAATGGACGGCGTTTGACGGCAAGGGGCGGCTGCTGACCGGCGGGGCGACGGTCACGCTGAAAGAATACGTGTGAGGTGGTGACATGGAATATTCGGTTTCTGCGCAGCCGGGGGAGATCATCTTTGCCGCAGAAGGCATCGAAGCAATCCTTCAAAATGTCCGCACGATCGTCACGACGGTCAAAGGCACCGTGCCGCTTGATAGAGGCTTTGGCGTCGATTATATCGACCTGGACACACCGATCCCGATCGCACAAGCCCAGCTGACAGCAAAAATCCTCGACGCGATCGAGCAGTACGAGCCTCGAGTCGAAGTCGTCAGCGTGCAGTACAACAATGAAGGCTCCGATGGCCGACTTATGCCGATCGTAAAAATTCGTATTAGAGAGGGGGTTACGGTGTGAGCAGCATATTCGACCTTCCAGAGGTCCAACTTGTCGACGTTGATCCGGCAAAGATCAAAACCGACATGGTTACCGTGTACGAAGCAATCTCAGGACACAAGCTGTTTCCGGGCGATCCGGTGCGGCTTTTTTTGTACGCCATTGCCGACGTCATCATTCAGCAGCGTGTGATAATCAACGATACCGCACGTCAAAACCTGCTGCGGTATGCCCGCGGCGACATGCTCGATCAGATCGGCGCACTAACGATGACGCCGCGTCTCGATGCGACGCCGGCCATGACGACCGTCCGGTTCCACCTTTCCGTGCCGAGGCCGAGCGCGGAACTGATACCGGTCGGGACGCGCGTGAGCCCAGGGACCGATATCTTTTTCGCAACCACGGAAGTGGCGGAGATTCCGGCGGGTGCCCTCTATGTTGATGTGCCTGCGGACTGCCTGACGGCCGGCGAGATCGGAAATGGGTATCTGCCAGGACAGATCAATGTCCTCGTCGACCCACTTCCCTTCATCGCACGTATCGAGAATACGACCGAGAGCTCAGGTGGATCAGATGTCGAGAAGGATGACCCCTATCGGGAACGGATTTATGTATCTCCCGAAAAGTTTTCGGTGGCGGGTCCGACGGAAGCTTACGCCTACTGGGCGCGAACCGCTAATCCGCGAATCTCTGATGTCATGGTGTGGTCCCCGGCTCCTGCTGAAGTCGAAATTCGTGTACTGATGGACGGCGGCGTATTGCCGACGCAGGACGTACTCGACCAAGTCGCGGACGTGGTCAATGACCGTAGCCGGCGTCCGCTGACCGATAAGGTGACGGTGCTCGCTCCGGAGGCGGTCGATTACGATCTGACGATGACTTATTGGATTGACGCATCCAGGGCGACAGAATCAGCTCAAGTACAGTCAGCAGTCCAAAAGGCAATCGACACGTATGTGCTCTGGCAAAAGGCCCGGATCGGCCGCGACTTGATGCCTTCTGAACTCGTCCGGCTTGTGATGAACGCCGGCGCACGCCGCGTTGAAGTGACATCACCGGTCTATACGCAAGTCCCTAATACCTCGGTAGCCATCGCTGCAAATGTAACTGTCACGTACGGGGGGCTCGAAAGTGATTGATATTGCGAATATAAAACTGATCGACCTGATTCCGCCGAACCTCCGGGAAGACGAGACAATCCGCGCCGCGGCCGAATCGATTGACCAGCAGCTGCGGGCAGTGACGAGCCTGATCCCGCAAGTCGCGATCGTCCATAACCTTGAATCGCTGCCGGAACAATGGGTCGATGAGCTCGCGTGGCAATGGTCTGTCGACTTTTACGATCCGTCATTGCCGCTGGAGCAAAAGCGAGAGCTCGTCAAAAATTCGCTGCGGTATCATAAGCAAAAAGGCACGCCGGCGGCCGTCGAGGATTTGATATCGACCGTTTTTGGAAGCGGCGAAGTCCGAGAGTGGTACGAATACGGCGGCCAACCCGGTTATTTCAAGATTACGACCAGTGATCCGGCAGCTACCACGACCCGGGCACAGGAGTTTCTAGCGGCGATCAATTCGGTCAAGAATGCCCGATCATGGCTGGAGGGGGTAGAAATCTCGAAATACGACGAGATGCAGTTACGCTTCGGCTTTCCGGTACAAGTCGGATCAGTAATTACTTGCGAACAGGTGGTGTAACATGGGGGCTCTTGGAGGCTTTTACATTACAAATCAGGGGCGTGCGTTGCAAGCAAAAGCACAGATCGGGACCCCGCTGCAGTATACAAAAGTCATGGTCGGGGACGGCAATCTCGGCGGTCAGAGTATTGGAAATTTGACAGGACTGATAAGCCCGAAGTTGACGCTGCCGATCATTGGGCTGAAAACACAATCTGGGGGAAAAGCGCTCGTTCAAACGGTTTTATCAAATCAGGACGTCACAACTGGTTTTTACCTGCGCGAGATGGGCGTTTTCGCCCTCGATCCCGACCTTGGGGAAATCCTATATTGCTACGCCAATGCTGGTTCGGGCGCTGAATACATCCCGGCCGGAGGAGGCGCTGACGTTGTCGAGCAGAAGTACAACATTTTCACATTAATCGGCAATGCAGCAAACGTTTCGGCCGTTATTGATCAATCCGTTATTTATGCGACGCTGGCCGAACTGCAGGAGGTGCAGGATGAGCTTGTGTCGCACAAAAACGCGACGCTCGTACACGGTGCTACGGATGCGGCGACGCCGAACCGGATCGTGCAGCGTGACGCGAACGGTCAATTCGAAGTCGGCGCGCCGACGGCCGCCAATCATGTGGCGCGGAAGACTGATCTTGACGCGCACGCTGCAATAACAAACGGTGCACACGGAGCAACCAGCGCAGCAACGGCAAATCGAATCGTTCAGCGTGATGCGAACGGTCGGGCCAAGTTTGCCGCCCCATCGGCTGATGATGACGCTGCACGAAAGGTGGATGTTGACGCTGTCCAAGTCAATTTAAACGCACACGCCGCTGCAACAACCAACATACACGGCGCTACACATTTAGGCAACGCAAACAAACTGATGATTCGTGACGCGAACGGACGTGCAAAGGTAGGCCCTCCGGCTGCGGCAGACGACATCGCACGTAAAGCGGAAGTGGATGCAGCCAGAGACGCGAGTGTTAACAAGATCGCGGTGTACAATGGAAGTAACGGGATAGACCCTAACACAACTACGGATGCTTATATTCTAACGTCTCATGCAAACACACCGTCGGGTGATAGTAAGTTTTGGCATATTCGTACACTATTCTACCAAGACACAGCCAGCGGTCGGGCGCAAATTGCGCAATCTTACCAAGGCTCGGATGAAATGTATGTTAGGCATTACCACCAAAGCGATGGATGGACTCCTTGGCAAAGGCTCTGGCACGCTGGAAACCATGGCGGTTCTGGGGACCCGCACACTCAGTATGTGAAAAAAGCTGGGGATACGATGACCGGTAACTTGGAGATCGCGGGGAATCTTCCGGCAGTAAACATAAAGGTGACAAATGATAATCAAACGGCTGTCTCAGGTATCAATCACCGTGATTCTGCAAGTGTCCAAAAATTCAGCGTCGGCTACTCTGCTTCAGGTAACACTTGGAATATATACAACCACACAACCGCAAGATCGTCGCTCATTATTTACGGTGCAACGGATAATATTCTCTTTAGGGGAATCGGAGAGTTTGCTAATGGTGGAGGCTCATTAAGACTTAAACCGGGCAGCGCTGATCATACGTATATGGAGTTTTTTGCTAGAACTAGCAACCCTGATGCACGTAGCGGGTACATTGGATACCCTAATACTGGCGGAACACATCTTGCTGTGAAGAATCAGATTGGTGACATCTATCTTGACCCAATCAACGGCGGTACAGTTTATACAGGCCGTCTTAGCGTCAATAATCAAACAATAATTGAAACCAACGGAGATATAAAAATTCGCGGCACGACTTTAGCGCCGACGCGAGTGAATGGAGGAGTGCTCCAATATTGGAATGGTTCGGCGTGGGTTGACGCAGGCAAGAGGCGGGCGGGTGGGACTGCGGATGCCACGTTTAACGCTGGTTATGCAAAACTCAGCATTAGGGGATTGTCATTTACACCGAAGTTCGTGTTCGCGATGGACTTTTATAACTATTATTTCATCGCAACAATCGCTAACGCTTCTCCTATTAATGCTGATACAGGTACATGGTATAACCATTTCGAATACATCGGTTCTGCAAACGCCTATCTTGCACGCACATCAAGCGTCGGGTCAGGAGCCAATCAGTTCCAAATTGTTTCAGGTGGGTTTGACATTATCACACATTACAGCCAATATTCATCTACCGGTCAGACTGAACGTGTCTACTGGATGGCGTTTGAGTAAAGGAAGGAGGGGTGACGTTGCAAATTATCCCAACACGTTTGTACTATGAAAAAGCAACTGGAAATGGCATCTTTATCCGGCACCAACAAGTCGGTTCCGGATTCGTGCCGATGACGGTTGAAGAAGAAATGCAAGCCTACCCGATTCTATCAGAATACAGTCCAGATGCGGTGGGTGTAGTAGAACTGGAGCCGAACCAGTACGGAGAAGAGCTTGCGATGTGTGCGAGTTTCCGAGTTGACCCAGATACTGGTAACATTACATTCACATACCGGACGGAAGAACCAGGACTTCCGCAAAACCCACGACCGCCGCTGACCGAAGAAGTCGCCGAACTGAACGAACAGATCGCGGCGCTCATGATCGACTCGGCGGCCAAAGACACCCAGTTGCAACAACAAGACGCAATCATCGCCGACCTGATGCTCCAAATCGCCGCCTTGCAAACAGCGTCGGGAGGAGGTGGGGCGTAATGCGGTTTCAGTGGATCAAAAAGTATTACGATGCCGGCATGCCGGGATATGACAATGACGGCATTAAAGTGTTTGTTGCAGCCGGCTGGATTACAGCCGAACAATATAAACAAATCACCGGATTTGATTATGAAGCGTAGAGGCTCCGCATAAGCGGGGCCTTTTACTTTGAGAGGAGACGGTCTGAATGGAACAATACGTGAAACCTGCTATTGCAGTCGGCGGCGCTGTCGCATCTTATCTGTTTGGAGGCTGGTCAATGCTACTCTCTATCCTGCTCACGTTCGTGGCACTCGATTATGTGACCGGCTTCGCGGCAGCAGCCAAGGAGGGCAAGCTTTCTTCTGAGGTCGGGGCGTGGGGGATCGCGAAGAAGATCGCCATGTTTGCGATTGTCGCCGTCGCTCATTTGGTCGACACGGCGCTCGGTGACGCACATCTGTTCCGGGATGCGGCGATTTTCTTTTATCTGGCAAATGAGCTTTTGAGCTTGATCGAGAACGCCGGTCGGCTTGGTGCGCCGATCCCGCCGGGCTTACAAAAAGCCGTCGAAGTGCTGCAGGGCAAATCAGGTGATCGCAATGCTGGAGCTTGAGTACGTCCTAAACAAATCGGCCAATCGCCTCAGCGGTCTGCATCCGGTAGTTCGGCAGGCAACGGTAAAGCTGATCGAGCGCTCTTATGCCGCCGGTGTCCCGATTATGATCACGCAGGGGCTGCGGACGATTGAGGAGCAAAACGAGCTTTACGCACAAGGCCGGACCAATCCCGGCCAGATCGTGACCAACGCCCGCGGCGGCTACTCGTACCACAATTTCGGCGTGGCAATTGATTTTTGCCTTTTGATGCCGGACGGAAAAAACGTCTCGTGGGACATGACGCGAGACGGCAACGGCAACGGTAAAGCCGACTGGATGGAAGTTGTCGAGATCGCCAAGTCGCTCGGCTTCGAATGGGGAGGCGATTGGAAGTCGTTTAAGGACTATCCTCACTTTGAAATGACGTTTGGTCTGTCTCTGGCCGACTACCGGGCCGGGAAAAAGCCTTCACAGGCCGCGCAGAATGCCATTCTGGCGCGATTAACGGAACAGGAGGATGAAGAGGTGCAGGAACAAATCAAGGCGCTCCTGCGGCGCGTGGAAGCGTTGGAGAAGCAGTTGGAGCCGACCGACCCGCCGGTATGGGCAAAGTCAACGGTCGACAAATTGACCAAGAAGACCAAAAACGGCCGGCCGATCCTAAGCGATCCGAAAGGCGATACGAGCTTTTACCGGACGCTCGTTGTGCTGGACCGGCTTGGGGCGTTTGATTAAAAGCAAAACCATGTTAAAATACTATATAGGGATCGGCGGTTTGCCGGTCGACCACCATGACGAGGTGGAAAGCTGAATGTATGTTTTGACGATTACGCGCCACGTAGTCCAGTACATTCGGCAAGTGGTCTGCAAAGGTTTCAGCCGCTGAACCCGTGTAAATCAGCGGCTACACGCATGAAAAATCCCTGCTGGCCGGGTGGCTGGCGGGGATTTTATGCTTAATCATGAACGAAGAAAACTTGTTCGATTGAATTTATCGCTGGCAAAGTCTCATCACTCCCAGTTATTGAATAACGCCGCCATAACAGCAATTCTGCCCGCGAGATTTGGTAATTTTTTTAATTCTTCAAGTTCTTTTTCGTCAGATTCGATGGCCACCTCATCGTCTCCGACCATTATTGACTCTGTCTCATAGTCGTACCAAACTTTAATCGTCGGGACATTGAGACGTCGCAACTCTTTTCGGAGAGCAGCGACCAGAATATCATTTATCTGTGATGTTTTACTAGTCTTTGTCACTTCTGTTCCTCCAATCGCGGTATTGCTCGATCGTTTCACGCAACCAGATTTTGCCGCTTCGCAGATGGGCGACAGGCTCGGGAAATTTGCCGCGCCGCAGATACAGATCAACCTTCTGTCGAGGCCAACCGAGGATCTCGGCGGCCTCCGTCACACCCACGAGCGGCGGTATCAGTTTCCCAGGTTCGCCACGCCGTCGTCACTGAAAACTTCCCAAAAGTCCTCCCACGACATTTCGTCGTGCCTTTTTAAGGCGTTCAGCGCCACTTCCCCTCGTCCGTACCAGTCGGCGCTACCGTCACTTAGGCGGATTACGCCGGCCCCTTCGTCGTAGACGACAATTGAATCGCTGTAGTCGTTGTCTGCCAGACCCAACCGCACCAGTTCGGATTTGATTTGCTCGATCATGTTACGCTGCCTCCTTTACAGCGGCCAGTGCCGCTTTTGCTACTGCTTTGTTTTCGTACAATTCAACTACTTTTCCTCCCGCAACGCGGAAGTAGGTGCGGAAGGACGTATAGCTGCGGTAGACGCTGTCTGCCTCGTAGATGCCGTCGGCCAGTTGGGACAGCTTATACGTCTTTGTTCCGTTGCCAGCACGACTCATATCGCGCTTGCTTTCGCCGATAAACTCGCGGTGCAGATCGTACCGTGCGCCAGGTGCAGCCAGCGTTACACGAGCCAGCCAACCTTTCGACCAGCCACTATGGACTTCGGTGACGACCGCCGCCTCCTCGGTCCATTCGATGCCGCGGCAGAGATCCAGGCCGACCAGTTTCGAAGCAGCGGCAACAGCTTTTGCTTCCGCCCACGCTTGCCGCAATGCCAACGCCAGACGTGCCGCATAGTGACCTTCAAACCCTTTCGCCAGTTCGTGCGACCGTCTCATAATGTCCGCCAGTTTCATTTCAATTCCTCCTTCTTGTGTTTACCTTGTAATACAAGTATAACTAAATTGTATTACTGTGTCAACAAATAAATAATTGTTTACTTGCTACAAAATGAAAAAGAGCCGAGTATATCCCGGCTCATTGTAGATCGCGCACGCAACCGCTAAACATATTTATTTTTGTTGTCCTCTTATTCAAATATTCACGGTATTTGGTTTTGGCATACGTAGGGAGGATTCCGTCTTTGATACGTTCGGCAATTACGTCCCAATCATAAAACTCGGTGTATCCTAATTCAGACAACAGATATTGGCTCCCTTTTTCGGAGAACAACTTCCAAAACCTGTACGGGATTACGATCCAATACTTTTTTATCGCCTCCCTTATGCGAGAAGCCTCTTTATAATCCTCTACCTCCCAATTGATCGTGTCGATAAATTCCCGAAATTCTCGTTGGTATTGGGGAATGTCGATCTTCTCAAACGAGATATATCCCTCTCTGTAAAGGACTTCGGGAGTTCCTTTTGTCGAGTGACCTTCGGCTTTCCAAACGTCCCCATTCGCCATCTGAATATACACCAGACCGGAAAATTTCCGGACGAATCCGTACCTGACTGTGTGGTAACTCTTGTCTTGGATGCCGCAAAGAATCGCCAACTCATCCGTCGGCTTATCTAGCTGAGACAATTCCCGGATACGCCGGGCGATTTTTTCCATGTCCTCTGCTAATTGGGGGTTAAGTATTTTTACAGGATAAAAGTAAGGTCCGTTTTGAGGAGAGGTCAAATTAAAGTACCCCTCCATTAGGGATTGGGTTTTGTATTGTTGATTATTCATTTTATCCTCCTGTATCCGCCGCCTCCCTTGCGGTGAGGTCTTATGCGGTATGTTTACTCAATAATTGCCAGCACTACGGCGTCGACGATGCGTACTTCTTCTGGGTCAAAATATCCGTCGGTTTCGACCTGTTTTCCGACGATGATTGCTTGACGCTTGCCCCCGTACTCTTTCGCGTTCATCTCAACAACAGCGCGGAGCCGCTCCGCAAGCTCCGAAACCCAGTCATCAGTTTTGAAGTAATTGGATTCGATGTTGGTTGCGCACGTTCCGCCGGCCACCTCGCCGGTCGTATAGTACGTAGAACAATCATACTCAAGGTCCCACTCATACGACTGCCGGCATTCGTCACCGACTTCGTAATTCTCATCGTCACAGAGGTTGCGAACGCCTGCGACGTAGTTGTTATCGAGAATTTCTTTCGCCAGTGCTTTCCAGTCCATTTTTTTTCATCTCCTTTGTTTGACTTCCTGTATTTAATATATCATTTACTGTATATCAAGTCAACAGGTTTCGGTAAAAAAAGTTTGCTATCGCGTACATTGTATATTATGATGTAGACACAACATATCGAAAATCGAAAGGGGTATTGTAGATGGCATTTTCGTATAAGCCGATGTTTCGGCTAATGCTTGAAAGGGACATGAAAAAAACTGATCTGCGTGTGGCGCTTGGCTTGGGGCCGTCGACAATTGCAAAGTTTGATAAAGGCGAATACGTGTCGATGGAGGTACTGGATCGGCTTTGCAGCTACTTCGGGGTGCAGCCGAACGACATCATCGAACACAAGCCGGATGGTGACGAGAATGGATGATATTAACTGGTCGATGCCGATACATGCGTTAGTTTTTTCCTGCGGTCGCTGCTCTGCGTGTAACACGTATAACGAGACGCAAATCTACGATTACGGCCGGCAGACGTACCGGGAGTTTGAGCAGGCGATGGATAACGTCAAACACCCGATTTTAGACCTCAATTGCCGCAAATGCGGTGCGCAATATCCACCCGAGTATTTTTCGTACCGCGACGAGATAAGCAAAGACGAGATGGTGCGGGTCAATATCGTGTTAGGCTCCTCGCTGTCCCCGGAGGAGAGCGCAGACATTGAGGAGGGACATAAACGTCGGTACGAGATATTTGAGACGCAAGCGGAGGTGTTTTGGGCGGCATTTACCGACTTTGCGCTAGAGGATTGGCGCGGGGCGGTAAACGAGCTTTTGCGATCCGAAATAGAGGCGGGTTATCGGGCGCTGGGTATTGTCCCTGCATTTAAGACTGATCAGCAGGCACGCCGAGACGC
>NZ_JBCNFP010000061.1:0-21219 GCF_050481165.1 Paenibacillus cisolokensis | reverse complement strand
TCCACATTCCGATTTCATGATTAATGTTCATGTGTTTAACCTCCATAAAATGCAAAAGGAGAAGCCGCGGCGGCCTCTCCCATTGCGTGATGTGATAAAACCGAGTATTCTTTAAGTAAGCTTATTTTCTTTAGTCGCTCCGTTTACCGGGCGGCTTTTTCTTTTTCAATTTGTGCGATCTCTAGTTCAATAAGCACCAGTTTCGTCAGCACGCGGGCGTATTGAAATCCTTCCTCGGTATGCATCGGGGCATCTTTGTCCAGCGTGCGTTTCACCGACATCCAGAATTGTTTTTGCTTCTGAAGTGTTTGCAGACGATCCATGCGTATCACCTCCTTCGCAAGTAATAAAAAATCCGTCCATCGTTGCCCATCAAAGCAACATCAGACGGATGCTTCGTACTTCACGCGGTACGTGATCAAGATTTCAACTTGCCCATTCTTCAGGGCAACGACAGCGTATTTGTTACTGTCGATCTGCACGCTGTATACAAAGCCCTTCAGTTCACAGTAGCCGAGATATTCCTTCTGGCAGTTGCGTTTGAACGCCTGATAATCCATCTTCGTTTCACCTCCTTGCCTTAGTCTGGAACCGACGGTCATTTTGCACCTGCATGTTTCCGGTGAGACTGGAGTTGACGGCTGAAATACTTTTCAAAGTATCGCCGCATGTAATAGGCCGCTGTCTCATCGTCCAACTCCCAACAGCGTCTGAACCATGCGTACAGCAATGTGCCCGCGATTCGCACACTGCCGTTGGCGACCAGTTGCTTCAATAACGTCTGCAATTCCTCCGGCAAACCCCTGCGTACGACCATTTGCGTTCACCTCCCTTCCATGTTCCGGCACTCTCACAACCGGTGATTTTCACTGTCACATGCCCACGACAAATAACCCGCTTTGATGCAAGCAGGCAAATCAACGATATTGAGTTAAATGTCAGGCTGTTAGGACTGCAACCGCACGGCAATCCGCAACTGACCGCTCAAATACCATCCGTCATGCTGTAAATCCCGGGCGATCTTGCCGTAGTCCGAATATGGGATCACCGACGGCGGCACATGGCCGAACAATCCTTCTTCCACCATCTGCTCCGCAACGTCGGTCAAATCATCGATGTCGTAGTAAACGATGAACTCCCCGGCCTGCAAGGCCTGAATCACCTCGTCACGATTGCCTAGAAATTCACACAGTGCCGCGACCAGCCTGTCGTCGTAACGGTTCAATATCTCCATGTCATCATTTATGGCAAACACATCCTCGTATTCGCCAATGGCAAAGGGAGATTCATAATCATGAATCGCGTATTCTTCGTCTTTGCCAAGCACATCCCGGATGCATTGCTTCAGTTCATGCCGTTCCATTGGCAACGTGACCCAACGGCCAACCAGTTTCCCTTCGTTGTACTTCGCCAGATTGGCAATATACACGTTGATCTGCATTGTACTTCCTCCGTTGATTATTTTCCCGATTCAGCCGAATTCCCGGTTATTAATTGGCGTCCATTGCATAGAACGGCTGGACAGCAACACGAACCTCGGGCTGAAAGTGCCAACCTGCATCGGCTAACTCCCGAACCAACTTGTCATAGTCGAGAAACCGCTTAAGGGTGACAGGAACGCGGCCATAGTACCCTGACCGCACCATGGCGTCCGCTACGTCATAGAGGCTGTCTACTTAATACACACGGAACTGTCCGCCATTCAGAATGCGAATGACCTGATCTGCATTATCCGTACATCCGCAAAGGGCATACACAAGCCGATAATCGTATTGAGCCATGACAGCGGCGGCCTCATTGACAGTGAATACGTCGTCGTCCCTCTCGATAATAAAGGGGGCCTCAAAATCCCGAATCTCCAACGCTTCATTGCCATCCGCAATTTCCTGCATAGCCTTCCTCAGATCATCCGGATGCATCGGTAATGACAGCCAGCGGCCAACCCGTTTCTCCTTCTCCAGCCACATAAATCTGAATCTGCATGTCCATTCGCCTCCAGTTCATTTTCAGACCAAACATTCCATTGACACTTGCACGCAACCGCCGTTACCTGAGGATGCAATTTCCATCCCCCGACAGCCACGCCGACAATCATTACCAACCGAACAAACACATCCCTCCTTGTTATCGTGGAAGCCTCTCACCTTCCATGTCCTCGCTGTTATGCCTGCCTGCAAAAACAAAAAGGACTGCCGTCCGCTGTATAACAGCAGAAAGCAGTCCATATGTAACCGGGTGGGGCATTAAACGGCTGGCCACCCCCTTGTTATAAAAGCAGGGTGGTGCCTCCGGAAAATGTATATGATTTTTGCCTAAATAGGGCCGATCTTTCCTCCATTAAATAGCCGTCAACGCTTCCTTCGATCAATAGTGTTCAGGAATTCGCGGGCCACTTTGATCACGAAGTCCACTTCATCTGCATGACGTTGGCTTAGCATAGCGTTTAAGCCCTCAATCTTAGTGCGAATATTGTCACTGCCATAATGCATCGGCAATTCTTCAATATCCTCAAACAGTTGAGCGGGTTTCACACCCAATGCACTGATGATTTTGCCCAACGATTCCAGCGATATATTACGGGTACCTCGTTCAACGTCACTAATATAGCTGAAGCTCAGACCGGATCGCTCTGCCAGCCGCTCTTGCGTCATGCCTTTGAGCTTCCGAATCTTGCGAATTTGATTGCCAACTATATGGATAAACTCTGCCATGCCATCACCTCTACATCAGATTAGTAGAGTGAGAGCAAGACTTTTATCCTATGATAGGAGAACTTTTTAACTACACTTATACGTTTAATTCGTTGTATAATAGGCTTGTCTGGCTATTGCCAAGATTCTACATTTTTCATCAGAGAGAGGGAGGGCGTCACCAACAGAAAAAGAGATGAATCTGATTTCATCATAAGCCACCTATTTCAAAAACTATCAACAGAAGGAGAAGAGCCTATGTCAGTGAAGAAAATTACATCTTTACTCGTCGCAGTAATATTAGTGTTCAGTTTGTTCGGAACGGCATCGGCGGCACTGCCTGTGTACGGTGAGGAATTGCAGAACACACCGTCCAATACTCCGACCGTCACTTTTGCAGACGTGCCCAATACGCATTGGGCAAATAAATACATAAGCGAAATGGCGTCCCGCAAAGTCCTCGAAGGCTACCCGGACGGCAAGTTCAGGCCGGAAAATCAGGTATCCCGAGCCGAATTCGCAACAATCATTGTCAAAGCATCGGGTCTACAGGCGAAGAAAGTAAACTATTCTTCATTTTCGGATGTCAAAACGACGGACTGGTATTCTCCGTATATTGAGGCTGTTAAAGATTACATGACGGGCTATCGCACCGCCGACGGTAGCTACATCTTTAACCCGACTGCACCTGCATTACGCGAAGATATCACGGTTGCACTTGTGAAGCTCAAAGGATATGACGTTTCCCGCCTTGCGAACCAGAGTATCATTGAGGCCATGTTCCAAGACTACGCAGGTATCTCGGAAGCCGCAAAGGATTACGTCGCTGTCGCTGTCGAAAATGGGCTGGTATCCGGCTATCAGGACGAAACATTCCGTCCGCAGGCTTCGATTACCCGAGCTGAGGCCGCTACATTGCTCTGGAGAGCTTATCAATACGGTAATGATAACAAAGGCGTAGGTGGCGGAAACCAAACGACCCCAGCAACGCCTACGCCACCGGCAACAAATCCGACAACACCAAGCCAGCCGCAACAACCATCTCAAGCGACAAAATTTAGCGTGGATACCTTGGTTGGCGGGATTGGCCAAGGGGATACGGACGGGCCTGTAAGCATAGCTAAAATCAATGCTGTTAATAGCATGGTTGTTGATAAGAACAACAATATTTACTTCTTGGACAAAGATAAGAAAAAAGTGCGTAAATTCAACAATTCTAACGGCACCGTAGAGACTTTTAAGGCCATAGACAGCACCTTTAACTGGGGAGATTCTTCCGACGGAAAGACTGTTACGAACTATCTGTTTAACTATATGACCCCAATGAAGCTCGCCTACAATGTGGCAAATGACAGTGTTTACTTGGGGATTAAATATGCATCAAGTCCAAATTACGCTTCGCTTCTTTATCAACTTACACCTAACGTTCAAGTATCGGTTTATGGCATACCAAAAAGGGTTGCAACAGGCACCTTCGACTTCATCAGCTTTAGTAATCAAGGAGTAATTTTCAGCGGCTCCAATCGGAACTATAACGACCATTATGACGCTGTTATTTATAGCGGACAATTGGGGGCTCAAGCGGACGAAATTGCATCAACAAGAGACAATACGTGGATTCGCTATACAGGCAGTCGATGGAGCTATACAGGCGGTTTAGATAAATTCTCGCCCTTAGTAGATGCTATCGCCCTCGATAATCAAGTTTATGTATTCGATTGTAACGAAGGTACTCTTTCAAAAATCCAGTTGTTCCCGAGAAAACTAGATACAATTGTTACGCAAGACAGTATTTCCTTTGATGCAGTAGCGGCTTACAATGGCAAGTTTTACGCATCCAGCGGTGCAACGATCTATGAAGTCAGTCTTGATGGCAGATTGACCACCTTCATCAACGGCAATGACCTGACTTACAACGACGGCAATCCGATCAAGAAAATCAGTCAATTGAGTTTTGACAACAACGGTAACGTCATTGTTTATGATGACGACAATAAAGCGATTCGCCGCATCAATTTGTAAGTTTCCTGTGGGAGCCGCCGTGCTCCCTTTATTTACATTATGACTTCACTTCAATCATACGAAAGAAGGTACATTCAATGGCAACCTTGGCATTACTATTAAAAATCATCGGTGCTGTTTCGGAAGTTTCCGGCATTGTACATATCATTGCTTCGATTAGAAAGAAGAAGAGAACACGAATCGGAATCGGATTCATCATTTTGGTTGTTGGCGTAATTTTGCTTGTGATTGCGACTAACATCGAAGACAAGATACGAGCCGGATACTACTAAGTATCGAAAGGAAGTCAACCAGTGAGGCTGTTTATAAAGATCATGTTTTCCTTGTTTGTGTGTTCCATTGCTGTCGTAATGATTGTGAAGCTTATGCCAAAGGAACGGTTATTGTTATCCGCATTAAACGAACGAGACATGAACATGGTGGACTGGATGTTGAAACTCGGGGCCGATCCGAATGCACATACCGATTCTGCGTACACACCATTGAATCTTGCTGTTAGAAACGGCGACATAAACATGATAAGAAAACTTCTGGCCCATGGTGCCAGTCCGAATGAGCAAGCGAACTACGGAAGCGGGGAGAAGATACTCGTTGGCAATCTATCTATCGCCATAAATTACGTCGATGACCCGGTGCCGGTCATTCAATTATTGATTGAAGCTGGCATAAATGTTGCCGATGATCCATATGCACTGAAAGATGCAATCGAGAGGGGACAAATAAAAGCAGTGGAGTTATTGATTCGGCACGGGGCCGATATCAACGGCGGTCTTCAGTTCGCGATCATGTATGATAAACTCGACATTGTCAGATTGATGCTGGAGAGCGGTGCAGACCCAAACCAAGGAGTCATGCTGGCTAAAATGACGTATAACCAAGAGGCATTGCTCATGCTTGAAGAAGCCGGAGCAACCGTAACATCTCCGCCGCGGGAACAAACACATCCAGAGGACTATACAACCGTTAACGGTGCCAAGATTCGGCTTCATTAACGAGAAAAGTTACCTCGAAGATTACGGCAAAGGAGTTAGACATGAACTGCACAAATTGCGGACATACACTACAGGACAATCAAAATTTTTGCGGGCAATGCGGGCAACGGATAGATGCCGGTAATAGTACCAGTTATCATCGACCGCAGAACATCACTGAGACCCAAACGAGTGGTGTTTCCGAAGAAGAGCTTTCTTGGTTCATTGGCAAAAACGCCGATGTATACTTACAGAAATGGAGACGCAATAGCCGTTGGAACTGGCCTGCCTTTCTGTTTGATGCTTACTGGCTGATGTACCGAAAGATGTACCTTTACTGTGTCTTCTATCTCATCATTTGGTTTGTTTGGAGCAACGTGATTGTTGCCTCGGTGTTCAGTGAATGGAACCCGATCGAGAGCCCCGGCCTTCTCCCATTGGTGCTGGTTATCTGTTGCATCCCTAAACCGGTGCTGGGCATTTTTGCAAACAAGTTGTATCTGCATCAAGCAAAAAGGAAAATAACCGCCATTGTCCAAGACCAGAATAAGCGTGAGTCACGGGAAGCAGAGATCGCAGCGGCAGGCGGAACGAATATGGTATTGCCTATTGCCGTATTAACGATACCTTATTTACTGGCATTGCTTGCAGGTCTGTTCTTCTTTTTCAAATACTATCTGACGTTTAATGACGCTCTTGAGAAGGCAACGGTAACGACCAAGACGGCGGTAACAAATGAAAGCCAAGCACCAGCGGCTCAGACAACCGCTCCTGCAAAGTGGGAGAGCACGGACAGGATTAATATTCTGTTATTGGGCGGCGATTCCCGGAAGAAAGACGAGATTCATTCTGCGGACAGCTTGATGATCGTTTCTATCGACCCTGCAACGAAAAAAATGAAATTGCTCTCCATTCTCCGTGATACATATGTAAATATTCCGGGTTATGGTGAGGATCGTATCAGCAGGGCAATTACAATGGGTAGTTCCAGTTTGGCAATGAAATCAGCAGAAGAATTGACGGGTATTCCAATCCAATATTATTTGTACATGGATATGCAGAGCTTTATCAGATTGATTGACTCAATTGGCGGCATTGACCTAGAAGTAGAGAAAAATATGAACTATGTCGATTCCAATGAAGACTCAATGTACGAAATCCATTTGAAAAAGGGCTTTCAGCACTTGGACGGAATACAGGCATTACAGTACGTTCGATTCCGGCATGATGCAATGAGCGATTTCGCCCGCACGGAACGGCAACGAAAGTTTTTGAAGGCAATCGCCCAAAAGTTGCTGACTACTACGACGGCTATGGAGCTTCCGAAACTAATATATGCTATCGAGCCATACATCGAAACGAATATCAGCGTCGATGATATGATAAAGCTGGGCAAACTTGGCTTTGAAATCGATACGGAAAGCATTGACAGCATCCAATTGCCGCCAATGGAACTCATACAAGAAAAATCAGTGAACGGAAAAGCCGTACTTTACGTTGAACCTGAGCAGATAAAGTCATACGTAAAAGGCGTTCTGAACGATGGTTCCCGTACTCAACGCAACTGAAGCTGCGAATAGCTGTCGGCATTAGTCTCTACCAGACAATAGAATCGGTATCGCGGCGGGGGTTGCGAACCTCACTTTTTTTCACAAATAGCGATGGCCGAAAGGCGGGATACGGGGAGATAAATTTCTCGAATTGAGCTTACTATCAATTCTGAGATATGACTTTGTGGGCCGATTCAAAACGAATTCGGCTTTTTATTTGCATTGGTACGTTACAATTTATCAATATTGACGATATATAGAATATTGATCAGCCGACAGTAACCCTTCATCGGATGATTTTGTGGACTTTTGGCTTGTTTCATTGGGATTCTTGCCTGGGTAAGGCGGTGCTGAGGCCGAAACATCAATTTTTTCAAGTTCAACACCCAATTCACGTTACAAAAGTCATCATCGAACAATATATTTCCTCAAATAGGAAATCAGAACTACTTCAAACAAGGAATTTCAGCGGGGGATGTCGAATAGGAAAAGTTGCGTGGTTTCGGGCGGAACAAGAGGTGAACTATGGAAATCATCAATAATATCGACAATCTTCTCGGCGAAAATTTGAAACTTGAAGTTCGCAAAGGCAGCAAAGTATCGATTGCTGCATCATGCTTCTCCATTTATGCATATGAAGCCTTAATGAAAGAACTGAATCAGGTGGAAGAAGTCCGGTTCATCTTCACCTCTCCCACCTTTATTGCGGATAGCATAAAAAAGGAGAAGCGGGAATTTTATATCCCGAAACGGAACCGGGAAAAAAGCTTGTACGGCACCGAATTTGAAATCCGGCTCAAAAACGAATTGACACTCAAAGCGATTGCAAAAGAGTGCAGTGACTGGATTCGTAAAAAAGTCACGTTCAAATCGAACCGTACTTCCGGTTCGATGCAAGGTATGCTGAATGTGCAGACTGCAAACGAGCCGATCACCTATATGCCGATCGATGGCTTTACGACCGTTGATCTTGGTTATGAAAAGGGCAATGCTCTCTCCAAGATGGTGAACAAGTTCACAGAAGCTACGTTTACCAAAATGTATTTCGATCTGTTCGATCAGGTATGGAATGACAAAAGCAAGCTTGAAGATGTCACGAACCAAGTTGTGGAGCATATTTCATCGGTGTATAAAGAGAACTCTCCGGAGTTCATTTACTATGTCATTTTGTACAATATTTTCAACGAGTTCCTATCGGACATCACAGAAGACATATTGCCCAACGAAGCAACTGGATTCAAAGAGACGGAAATCTGGAAACGTCTCTATCACTTCCAGAAAGATGCGGTTCTTGGTGCGATTAATAAACTGGAAAAATACAATGGATGCATCCTGGCAGACAGCGTCGGTCTGGGAAAAACATTCACGGCTCTTGGCATCATTAAATACTATGAACTTCGCAACAAGTCCGTGTTGTTGCTATGTCCCAAAAAACTCGGCGACAACTGGCTTACGTATAAACAGAATGTAACCAACAATATTTTGTATGCTGACCGATTCCGCTATGATGTACTCTACCATACGGACATATCGCGGGAAAGAGGCAAATCAAACGATATCCCGCTTGACCGATTGAACTGGGGTAATTATGATTTGCTCGTCATTGATGAGTCACATAACTTCCGTAACAACGAAGCCAAGAAAGATAAAGAGACGCGGTATCAGAAGCTGATGCGGAAAGTGTTGAAAAGCGGCGTGAAAACGAAAGTGCTCATGCTCTCCGCTACTCCGGTGAACAACAAGTTCATGGATCTTCGCAACCAGCTTGCCTTGGCTTATGAAGGAAATCCAGAGGAAATCAACAGCAAGTTGGGCACGGAGCGGGGGATTAACGACATCTTCAAACGAGCCCAGTCCGCGTTTAACCAGTGGTCTAAGATGGATGTTGCTGAGCGGACAACGGAGACGCTTCTTGGTATGCTCGACTTCGACTTTTTTGAGCTGCTGGACAGCTTGACGATCGCCCGATCACGCAAGCATATCCAGAAGTATTACAAAGCGGAGGAGATCGGCGAGTTCCCAAGGCGGCTGCCGCCTCTCTCCAAGTTTTGCGATTTGACCGACAGGACCGATGTGATCGGGTATAATGAAATTTTTATAGAGTTGTCCAGAATCAATCTCGGCATCTATGCACCATTCAAATACATTCAGCCGAGCCGATTGCGTTTCTATGAAGAGTTGTACGACACCAGCGTAAGGGGCGGGAGCGGGAACTTCAGGCAGATGGATCGTGAAGGAAGCTTGCAGCTCTTGATGCGGATCAATCTGCTGAAACGCCTGGAAAGCTCAGTGGAGTCGTTCCGATTAACGCTTTCCAAGATTGTATCCAAACTCGATCAGACGCTTCAGCAAATCGAAGCGTTCGAGCGAAGCGGGAAGTCCGATGCTGTAGGTTATACCGATATTGAGGATGCCAATCTTGACGATGACGATTGGCTGGACGATGATTTCAGCATCGGGGATACGATCAAGATCAATTTGTCCGATATGGATGTTCTTCGTTGGAAAGAAGATTTGACGAATGACCGCAACATTCTTTCCGCCTTGCTGACCGAAATGCAGAAAGTAACGCCTGAACACGATGCGAAGCTAAACACATTGAAGCAGGTGATTGATCACAAAATCAATCATCCGATCAATCCCGGCAACCGCAAAGTCATCATTTTCAGTGCGTTCACGGATACCGCGGCGTACTTGTACACGCATTTGTCGGAGTATATGAAGGCCAAGTACAATATCGATACGGCCAAAATCGTCGGCAGCGACGAGAACAAAAACACCGCCGGTTTGCGGAATGATATCAGCACATTGCTGACTTGCTTCTCGCCTCGATCCAAGGAGAAGAAACTCACCATGCCGGATGTAAAAGGCGAGATTGACCTGCTTATCGCTTCCGACTGTATTTCCGAGGGGCAAAACTTGCAAGATTGCGACTATCTCATCAACTATGACATTCATTGGAATCCAGTGCGGATTATTCAACGATTTGGTCGTATAGATCGGATTGGGTCGCAGAACAAGGAGATTCAATTGGTGAACTTCTGGCCCAACATGACGCTGGATGAATACATTCAGTTGAAAGAGCGGGTTGAGAATCGCATGGTCATCATGGATATGACGGCGACTGGCGATGATAACGTCCTGTTCAATCAATCGAGCGATCTGGAATATCGGAAGCAGCAGCTTCATCGTTTGCAGAAGGAAGTCGTCGATCTGGATGATATGAACACAGGCGTCTCCATCACCGATTTGGGCCTGAACGATTTCCGCATGGACCTGGTGAACTATGTCAAGGAAAACGGAGAACTTGATACCGTTCCGAGCGGACTGCATGCGGTTGTGGCTGCTGACGAAGTGAAGGGAGCAAAGCCCGGCGTCATCTTTGTTCTTCGCAACGTCAATGAGGAACTGAATCCTGACAAGCAGAACCGGCTACATCCCTTCTATCTCGTCTACATGAGTGAAGATGGTGAAGTGATCACCAATCATATGGATGTCAAAAAGACGCTGGATATTTTGCGAGCTCTATGCAGAGGGCAATCTGAACCAATGATGGATGCTTGCCGCAGCTTCAATCAAGCGACAAAAGACGGCAAAAAGATGGACATGTATTCCATGCTGCTCCAAGAAACCATCCGCTCGATTGTACAGGTGAAAGAAGAAAACGATCTGGATAGCTTGTTCAGTTCGGGAGGCACGACAGCACTTATAGACTCGATTAAAGGGCTGGAGGACTTTGAACTCATCACTTTTGTCGTTATCAGGCAGGTGAATGCGTGATGTTTCAATTGCCTTCAAGCACGCTTGTAAACCGCAAAATTCCGAAGAACAAATTTTATGAGAAGCTGCAAGCCAATCATCATCTTAAGGAACTATTTACTGAACAAGTCGAATCAATCCTCTGGAAGCACAAGCTATCCAAGGACACGATTCGTCTTGAACCGAAAGAGGATATTGAAGAAATTCAGATTTTTGAAATCCATTTGAAGGAGCAAACCTACTCCCTTGACTTGCTACGGAGTATAGACAAGGCAATCCCTTATCCCATTTTATATGTTTTGATGTATGAGGGACAGGCCAAGCTCGCCATGGCTTATAAAGAACGAAATCAGACCGACGACAATCGGTCTGTCGTTCGTTCCTACCATGAGACGGACTGGCAGCCGGTGGAGAGTATCGAACTGAATATCCTTCAAGGACTCGATCTGAAGGCTGTTTACGAGAACATCATCCGTCAACTGCTTCCCATCAAGGTGAAGCCGGAAATCGAGCTTTCAGCCGTTTTGGAGCGTCAAGCCCAAATTGACAAGCTGACGCAAGAATGCCACCGGCTAGAGTCCAAGATTCGGGCTGAAAAACAATTCAACAAGAAGGTTGAATTGAACATGGAGCTACAACGAAAGAGGAAAGAATTGAATCAACTACTCGATGAGTAATCGGAGGCGTACTTATGAAAAAATTGACGATGAAGTCGGTCAATATGACTCAAGTCAATATGGACAAGATTGCAGAGTTGTTCCCCAACGTGATTACCGAAGCTAGAGATGAACATGGAAAAATCAAGCGAGCGGTCGATTTTGATTTGTTGAAGCAGGAACTTTCCGATGTTCTTGTCGAGGGTGAAAAAGAGCGATATCAATTGACGTGGCCAGGGAAAAAAGAGGCCGTTCTCAATGCTAATAGTTCCATTGATAAAACATTAAGACCGATCAAGGAAGATAGCGTGGATTGGGATACTACCCAAAACATGTACATTGAAGGCGATAACCTAGAAGTATTAAAGTTGTTACAGGAATCCTATATAAATAAAATTAAAATGATATATATTGATCCTCCCTATAATACTGGAAAGGACTTTATTTATAAGGATGATTTTAGAGAGCCAGTAGAAGAATACCTTGAAGAGTCTGGTCAAGTTGACGAAGAACGAAATCGGCTATTCCAAAATACTGAATCAAATGGAAGGTTTCATAGTGACTGGTTAACAATGATATACTCTAGATTAAAATTGGCGAGAAACTTACTTAAAGATGATGGTGTTATTTTTATCAGTATTGATGATAGTGAAGTTGATAACTTAAAAAAAGTATGTAATGAAATTTTTGGTTCTAAAAATTTTATATGTTGTTTTGTTTGGAAATCTAAGTTAGGAAAAGTAGGAACTACGAGTACGGTTTCTACAGTTCACGAATATGTTTTAAGTTATGCTAAGAACGTTGAACTTGTGAATTTCAAAAAAATCATTAAGAAAAGTGATGGCAGGAAAGAGAATTTGCGTCAGTGGGGTCAGGCTGATAGAAGAGAAGATAGGCCTTCCATGTATTATCCCATAATTATTGATGGCATTACTGTTTATCCAATAAAGGAAGATGGTTCTGAGGGTAGATGGAGAGTAGGTAAAGAAAAAGCGTTGGAACTATTAAATCAAGGTCTGCTACAGCTTGTAAAGAGAGATAACAACAGATATGAAATATATCGGTTATTCCCTGAAAGTGAAAGCCAGATAGCCTATGATACTTTTATTCCTACTGAGGTAGGAACTACGGCAAATGGAGCAATTGCACTTCAACAATTAAATATGAGCCGATCTTTTGATTACAGTAAGCCAAAAGAATTATTAAGCTATTTGATGACACTAGCAGATTTTCGTGATGGAATTATTTGCGATTTCTTTTCGGGATCTGCAACGACTGCCCACGGAGTAATGGAGCTTAATGCTAATGACGGCGGAACTCGAAAATATATTTTAGTTCAACTTCCAGAAGAAATAGATGAAACTTCTGAAGCGTATAGTGCCGGTTACAAAAACATCTGTGAAATCGGCAAAGAACGCATTCGCCGTGCCGCGAAAAAGATCAAAGAAGAAACAGGGGCAGACATCGATTACGGTTTTCGTGTGTTCCGAGTAGACTCCAGTAACATGAAGGACGTTTACTACACACCTGACAAGTTGGGTCAGATGAATTTGGATGATCTGACATCCAACATTAAGGAAGACCGTACCGGTGAGGATTTGCTCATCCAAGTGATGCTGGAATGTGGATTGGAGCTTTCATTGCCGATGGAGTCCAAGGAAATCGAAGGCAAAACTGTCTATTACGTTGCCGAAAACTCTTTAATCGCTTGCTTCGACGAAGACGTACCGGAATCGGTTATCAAGAAAATCGCAGCGGATCAGCCGCTTAGGGTTGTTTTCCGCGATAGCTCGTTCCGGGATGATTCGGCCCGCATCAATGTGGAAGAACTGTTCAAACTGCTCTCTCCGAGCACCGATATTCAAGTGCTGTAAGGAAGGTGAGCAGCGATGAAAATCAAATTCAAACATCAACAATTTCAATTGGATGCGGTCAAGAGTATTGTAGACGTGTTCCAAGGGCAGCCGAACGAATCCTCTCGGTTTACGCTTGATAAAGGACGTAGGCAGAAAAGCGTGGAAATGGGAGATTTGTTTCAAACCACAAGCGGTGAGTCTGATTATGGCTTCAAGAACAATCCTATTAAACTTATTGATCAGGAAGTGTTGAGTAATATTCAGGCCATACAACGGCAAAATGGCTTGAAATTGTCCGAACGGCTTGAAGGCAAATACAACCTTACAGTTGAGATGGAAACCGGTACGGGAAAAACCTACACCTATATTCGGACGATGTACGAACTGTATAAAAAATACGGCTGGAGCAAATTCATCATCGTTGTCCCGTCGATCGCCATTCGGGAGGGTGTGCTGAAGACGTTTCAGATCACCGAAGATCATTTCATGTCTGAATACGGGTCAAAGGCTAGGTATTTTGTATATAATTCAAAGCAATTGCATCAAATCGAGAAGTTTGCCAGCGACGCTGGGATCAATGTCATGATCATCAACTCACAAGCGTTCAATGCGAGGGGTAAAGATGCACGAAGAATTTCCATGGAGCTGGATGACTTTAACTCTCGGCGTCCGATTGATGTTATCGCCAGTACAAATCCAATATTGATAATCGACGAGCCTCAATCGGTGGAAGGTCAGAAGACGAAGGAAGCACTTAAAGATTTCAAACCGTTGTTTACGCTGCGGTATTCGGCAACACACCGGGAGGACTATAACAAGGTTTATCGCCTCGATGCTCTGGATGCGTATAACATGAAGCTGGTCAAGAAGATCAGCGTCAAAGGCATCTCTGTAAAAGGAACCAGTGGAACCAACAGCTATTTATATCTTGAAGGCGTAGATGTTAGCGATAAGCACGCTCCTGTAGCCCGTCTTGAATATGAAAAACGAACCAAGACAGGATTAACCAAAGTCTCCAAGAAAATCGTGACGGGCAATGACCTCTATCAGTTGTCCGATTATCTGGAGCAGTACAAAGGCTACAAAGTGTCTGAAATCAACGGACAGAATAACAGTATCAGCTTCATCAATGGAGTTACGCTGTACGCCGGTGATGTACAAGGTGATGTCAATGAGCTTCATTTCCGGCGAATCCAGATTCGGGAAACGCTGAAATCTCACTTCGAAAAGGAGCGGGTGCTGTTCCATAAAGGAATCAAAGTGCTCTCACTCTTCTTTATTGATGAAGTCGCCAAGTACCGGCAATATGATAAAGACGGCAACGAGAAGAATGGAGAGTACGCTGACATTTTTGAAGAAGAATATATGGAGCTTCTAAATGAACAGCTATCGTTGTTTGCGGATGACCCATACATTCAATATTTGAATTCGATTCAGGTAAAGAGTACGCATAAAGGCTACTTCTCCATTGACAAGAAAAGCAACAGGTTTGTTGATTCCAAAGTGTCCGCAAGAGAGACGGATTCTGATGATGTTGATGCCTACGACTTGATCATGCGGGATAAAGAACGGCTTCTCAGCTTCGAGGAACCGACACGGTTTATTTTCTCGCACTCGGCGTTAAAGGAAGGCTGGGACAACCCGAACGTATTCCAGATATGTACGCTCAAACATAGCGACTCCACGATCAAGAAACGGCAGGAAGTTGGGCGTGGACTGCGACTGTGCGTGAATAAATACGGTGAACGGATCGACTCCAGCATCCCCGGTATTGATGTTCACGAAATTAATTCACTTACCGTTGTTGCAAGCGAGTCCTACGAAGAGTTTGCCAAGCAGCTACAAAGCGAGATTGCCGCTACATTGTCGGATCGGCCACGTAAGGCTAACGTGGATTTCTTCCTGAATAAAGTGCTTACCAATGCCCGCGGCGAACAATTAAGTATCGATGAGAAGCTGGCAAACAAGCTGCAATTTGCCTTTATAAAAAATGGCTATGTCGATGATGAATTTCGTTTGACGGACGACTACTTTGCCGCCGTTAACGATCAAACGGTCAAGCTGCCCGATGAACTGCGTGAATTTCAAGAATCGCTCATCGAACTGGTTAAATCCATCTACGTAGAAGGCAAGGCAGATATGGCGGAGAATGATCGGAATCGCAATATCGTTTCGGTGAAGGTTAACAACAACTTCTATAAGCAAGAGTTCAAGGAGTTGTGGAACCGAATCAACAAAAAATCTGTCTATACAGTTCGATTTGATTCCGATGAGTTGGTACGGAAGTGTATCCTGGCGTTAGACATGAATTTGCAGGTGCCCGACATCCGCTACGCAATTAAACACGGTGAGATGAAGGAGATTGAGTCTCGGGAGCAACTCAAACAAGGCGAGGCATTTGTAACGCGGGAGACGCAAACGGAGTACGTGCACGGGCCTGCTACGTCAAAGATCAAGTACGACTTGATCGGTAAGATGATGGATGAAACGCGACTGACACGGAAGACGATTGTGGCTATCTTGAAAGGCGTTAAACCGTCTACCTTCCTGCTATTCCGGAAGAATCCAGAGGAATTTATTATTCGGGCGTCCAAGCTTATTAACGAACAGAAGGCGACCACGATTATTGAATCCATTACTTACGATGTGATCAATGATACGTTCCATACGGATGTGTTTACGAAGAACAACTTGAAGGGACAACTGGGTCAAAACGCTATCTCCGTTGAAAAGCATATTTATGATTATGTCGTAACGGATTCCAAGATTGAGCGGGCATTTGCTAAAGAGCTGGATACGAGCAAAGAAGTGCAGGTTTATGCGAAGCTGCCACGCGGATTTTACATCCCTACTCCGGTAGGCGACTACAACCCGGACTGGGCGATTGTGTTCAAAGAAGGCGATGTGAAGCATATCTACTTCATCGCAGAAACAAAGGGGTCTATGGACTCGATGGAACTGCGTGAAGTGGAGAAGGCGAAGATCGAATGTGCCCGGAAACACTTTGCTAAGTTGAATACAGGTCAATTGAAGTATGATGTGGTGAACAGTTATGAGAAGTTGTTGGAGATTGTGAAGGCTTGAATTAAACTTTGGGCATAATATTGCTGGAATTTGTTAATCGGTGATACTGGTTGAATAGCTACAGCTTATAAAATTCGTGATTCCAAATACCAATGAAATATCATAAAATGAACTTAAAAAGGAGGTGGCGGAAGTGGCAAGAGTTGCAGTGAACCCAGAAGTGATTCGGTGGGCTTTACAACGTGCAGATGTAGCTGAGACGATTGAAAAGAAGTTCCCGAAGTTGATTAGTTGGATGAAAAATGAAACACAACCAACATTAAGACAACTGGAGCAGCTTGCTAAAGCCACTTCCACTCCACTCGGTTTTTTCTTTTTATCTAAACCACCGCAAATACAGTTGCCTATTCCGCACTACAGAACAATTGATGATACTTATGCTTCTAAACCAAGCCCTGACTTGCTGGAAACTGTCCAAATGATGCAACGACGGCAAGCATGGATGCGTGAATATTTGTTGGATATGGGTCAAGAGCCGCTATCCTATGTTGGATCTTGCCAATTAACGGATAAACCCAAGGACGTGGCCCAAAAAATTAGAAAGACTTTGGAAATTGGAAATGGTTGGGCAGCAGACTGTAATAGTTGGCAGGAAGCTCTCCGAATGTTAATGACTAAAATTGAGAATATTGGTGTCTTGGTTGCTAGAAATGGAATAGTAGGGAACAACACACATAGGAAGCTGGATGTGAATGAATTCAGGGGTTTTGTTCTTGTGGACGAATATGCCCCGCTGATATTCATAAACGGAGCTGATGGCAAGGCTGCACAGATGTTTACCATTGCTCACGAATTAGCTCACATCTGGTTTGGGGCAAGTGCAGCCTTTGATCTTTCTAACCTACAACCTTCTAATGAAGCGATTGAGCAAGCTTGTAATCAAACAGCAGCAGAATTCCTCGTGCCAGAAGATGAGTTGAGATCGGTGTGGGGGAGTATCAATAATGACCCCGATCGGTTCAACCTTTTGGCAAAACATTTCAAGGTGAGCAGTATTGTAACAGCTCGAAGAGCTTTAGACTTGATGTTGATAACTAGAGATGAGTTTTTTGATTTTTATAATGCATGGGTTGAAATTGAGCGTAAACAAGCTCAAGATGGAGAAGGTAGGGGAAACTTCTACTCGAACCAACATTTCCGAATTGGCCGACGTTTTGCGGAAGCTGTGTTTAGAAGTGCAAAGGAAGGGCGTTTGCAATATAATGAAGCATATAGACTGACAGGCCTTAAAGGAAATACCTTTTCGGAGTATGCGAAACACCTTGGAATTGAGGTGTATTCATGACAGAATCATTAAGATTTGTATTAGATACTAATGTTCTAGTTGAAGCACATAGGAGGTACTATGCCTTTGACATCGCACCTTGTTTTTGGCGTGTCCTGTTGGAGTTAGCTGATAGAGGTCATATAGTAAGTATTGATAGAGTTAAGGACGAGCTAATGCATTCAGGTCAAGAAGACGCCTTAAATAAGTGGGCACTCTCCGAATTTGATCATTGGTTTGTCTCAACTGAAAATGAAGAGGTATTCGAAGCATATCGTGAGTTAATTGACTGGTCTATCGGAGAAGATCAATATCATGACTTTGCCAAAACAGAGTTTGCAGATGTTGCGGACAGCTGGGTAGTTGCTTTTGCTAAAGCGTACAATTGTGTTGTAGTTACTCAAGAACAGTATAGCAGGGATGCTAGGAGAAGAATTTTGATCCCTAATGCCTGTAGAGCTATGGGGGTTGATTATATGAACACATTTGAAATGCTCCGTAAGCTAAATGCTAGCCTTGGAGAGTAAGGGCAATGATAATGACAATGACAAATAAACACATACACATAATTTTAGGAGAGGCGGAAACTTTGCCTCTCCTTTGCTGTTCAGTTTACCATATCAAGTGATACGGTGATCTGTATCTGTGGTCACAACAATGGTCACAAAACCCCCGAAAACAGCCGGAAACCTAGGGATACATAAAAACAGAGTGATGCCCGAAAACCCTTATAGGAGTAGGCTTCCGGGCATTTTGAGATACGCGAGGACAGTACATCTCCACACTGGCAGCGATGAGGTCAGGGGTTCGAACCCCCTATTCTCCACCAACATGCAACGCAAACGGCAGAGATGCCGTTTTTTTGTTTCGTTTGATGTTGCCGCTGTACATAATGCGGTGTTGCATGTACACCTTTTAACAATCATGTGGACTAAAGCACTTAAGCCTTGATCGGGAGAGGGGCTGTGTTCCAGATTCCCTTACCCTCTCTCGCCGTATCGGCCGGTTCCCCGTTTGGGTTAAAATGAAAAAGCGGTTGCGAATATTTTGAAAAGTCCGGGGAAAATCGGATGACCAAAGCGGATCATACGCTCGCTATACTCGTTCTGCTCCGGGCGCGCAAAAAAATGACGGCCAAGCAGTTGGCGCAAGAATTGGAGATTCATATTCGTCTGTTTATCGTTACATCGATGCGCTATGTGTCAGCGGCGTGCCGATCGTTTCGGAGAACGGACGCGATGAAAGGCTCTATCACATTTTTCCCTCGGTTCCTCAGACCACGATAATGGATTACAGTATCCAGTACCCTAGAACCCCGCCAATGCCCGCAAGTATGAACAGAACGCCTCCAATGCGAGCAGACACAACATAGAGTCCGGACGGTTCGGTTGCATCATGTGATTTCCAACTTTCGATGATGGCCCAAACAATCGACGGCCGTATTACCATTAACAACCCTAAAATAATAAGAAGCAAGCTAATGAACCCCATAAGAATGCCTCCTGACGATAGTAACTTTAGGAGCGGGAAATAGCAAGTGGTCGCCCGCTTCTTCCCACGTTTCATAATGCTGCTCTTGAAGCACGCCGGAATCGATGCTTTTTCCTTCGTTTTCGAGTGGAGAGTCAGGAGGAGTCGCTGTCCTCGCCTTGCCGGTCGGTTCAGCATCGTTCCCGAAAATAAAACTCACGACACCCGATTGAATTTGCTTAATGGTCTGAAAAAACGGGCTGAATGCTTTTGTGGCTGTCGGTGATCCGACGATGAACGCGCCAATAAGAAATGAAGCGGCCACTACATATGGTAAAAGCAAAAACCGTTTATGCGATCGACGTGCTTTCTTGAAGGAATTCGACATTTTCCACCGTTTTCCTACTTGTTCATAATGGTTTTCGGATAGGGTCTTAGTAGGAGAAGGCCAGGGGAAAAAAGGAATAGCCCAGATACTTGCATATTGTCACGCATTTATGCTACGTTGGATTTGCTTTTGAGACCATGGTTTACGCCATGGATGCGAAGCAGTGGGCTTGTGTGGCGGCGCAGGGCTCGCTGTTTTTGTTTCTGGCTTGGTTTCCTGACGACGGGATGGTTTTTGGGTTTCCCGTAATTCTAATGCTTGTCCTTTATGCAAATTGACCAGCTTACCCTGCATAGTTTCCCGTACTTCCACGCTTGTTTTCGCCTCAAATGGCGGTGAAGGCTTTTCGGCTAGTGTATAAAGTTTTCCCCCATAGGAAAGAGTTTGGCCTTCAGCTCCTTCCGCGAGATAAATTTTTTTAAGGCGCAAAACCTGGCGTGTAGAAAGCTGCAGTAACTCCGCGGCTTCAGCGACCTTGATTTGTCGAGCAACAAGCTTTTCGATAACCAACACTTTTTTCAGTTCTGCTTTTGTCAATGTAATCTTCTCCTATCCCATAGTGACATTTTCACAGAACAGTTAAGGTACATTTTCACAGACGATTGACACGTTGTACACCGGACGCTTGACACAAAGAAGCCTAGCATATATAATACTAAAGTGTCTCATAAAGCGATTTTCGCATTTATCGATTATTTGGGCTCTTAGCTCAGTTGGTAGAGCAGTTGACTCTTAATCATCTGGTCCAGGGTTCGAGTCCCTGAGAGCCCACCATACATGTACAGCAAAACGGCCTGAACGGCCGTTTTTTTGTCGTATATTCCAGTGGCTCTGCCGAAACCAAAACTTCATTTGAAATGGTTAATACCCGTATCCCCATCCATTCCCGATGTACGGCTGTTGCTGCGGGGGAGCAAAGGTTTGACGCTGCACGTGTCCCTGTCCCTGGTAGTAGTGCGCTTGATTCGGATACGCCGGAGCTGCCGCTCGTTTGTTGTGGCCTTGCTCCGGCGCGCAATCACTGGGCGGTCCGATGACAACGGTATTGGTAATGGGCGCTAGCGTGTCCTTAACTTTCGCTTCGTTGAGGCAATACGTATGGGCAAACACATTGGCCGGCGTTAATCGCAGCATGTCGGAAGCAGGTATGAATTCCGGAATCGGTGCATCGAATATAGCCAATAAATGGGTGTTGTCGGCTGTGGCCATTTCATAATGCCACCATCCTTGAGGCACATTGGCTACTTGGCCCGGCTGGATCGGGAAATTGCGAAGCTCTTTCGTAAACGGGTTAATCAGGGAGACAATCGCCGCGCCTGAAATACAATATACCAATTCAGATGCATTTTGATGAATATGGGGCTCGACAACGTTTCCCGTGCTAAGAAAAATGTCCAGCAGGGACACATTTCCTAATGTGTTGAGCTGATTGACGGAAAGAGCGTTAATATAATTCCGGTTATCCTTTTTGAAAAATTGGTTATTATTTACTCAACTTTCGCAGTATGA
>NZ_JBCNFP010000060.1:0-53897 GCF_050481165.1 Paenibacillus cisolokensis | reverse complement strand
GCGGCGCCGGGGCGGGGGGCCCGGCGCCGCGCCCCGCGCGTACACCCGCTGCGCCGAGAAGGCAGCGGGTGTACATCAAGATCGCCGCGCCGCGCGAAAATCCCGAGACGCTGGCGCGGCTCAAGTCGCTGCTGGCCGGTCATGCCGGCCCGCTCGACACGGTGCTGTTCTATGAGCGCGAACAGCGCACGCTGGCGCTCAGCGACAGCTACCGCGTCCGGCCGTCGCCCGAGTTGTTTCGCGCGATCGAGGCGCTGCTCGGCGAAGGCGCGGTCGTCGTGCGCTGACGCCGCCGGCTGGACCGTGACGGCGCATCCGTCGCCGGTACCGTCGGCAGCACAGTGATGGCGCGGCCAGCGCCTGTGCCGGGCCGCGCAGTGGCCCGTCGTGCCAGCACGGTGCAACGGCAGCGCAGTGACAGTGCGGCCAGCACGGTGCCAGCGGCAGCGCCTGTACCGGGCTGCACAGTTCCCCTGCGCTGCCAGCGCCGGCGCCGACGGCAACGCCGTAACGGCGCATCCGTCGTCCGTACCGGGCCCGCGCAATGCCCAGGCGCGTCGGCGCCGCCTGCCGCTCTCCCGACAATGCCGCCCGGGCGCGTTTCTCCGCACGGTAAGACGCGCCCGGGCGGCATCCGTTTTATCCCGCCAAATCTTGCCGCAGCGCCCAAGCTCCGCCTTTTGCGCGTTCCCGATGAAATTTGTTTCCGGCCGGCCACTTTGTTGGCACAGATTCCGATATTCGTGCATACATTTAGGAGACACGGGACAAATCTGGCAAGCGGTTGCCGCCATCTGATACGGAGGGATGCGCTTGATATCCGGTATTGAAAATTGGCTGAAAGAACGGGGAGTCGGACTCGACGATGTGGCGGAAATCGTGTACTCGCTGCAACGGCCGTACAACGCCGACTTATCGATAGACGAATGCAGGGAAAGCGTCGTTGCGGTGCTGTCCAAACGCGAGGTGCAATATGTGCTGTTTACGGGGATCGCGCTGGACGAACTGGCCGAAAAGCGGCTGCTGCCGGAGCCGCTGCAATCGATTATGGAAGCGGACGAGTCGCTCTATGGCGTCGACGAAACGCTGGCGCTCGGCATTACGAACGTATACGGGATGATCGGGTTGACAAGCTTCGGCTATCTGGACAAAGTCAAGCCGGGCATCATTCGGCAGCTCAACGGAAAGGGCGGGCAAATACACGTCTTTCTGGACGATCTTGTAGCCGGGCTGGCGGCCGCCGCATCGGCAAGGATCGCTCACCAGGATCCGAAAGCGCAAAAATACGACATACCCGGTTCGCCGTAAATCATTTTTGCCTGGAGCGGAAAGAAAGCGAGGCGCTGCAATCCGGTCGTCGGCAGGTCCGCTTCCGTCCTTCATCCGGCGTCTCGCGGCAGCATTCCGGAACCGTACCCGCCCTTCCCGGGACCGTTCGGAGCCGCTGCCTTCTGTTGCGGCGAAAAGAGGTCTTGTGCTATCATTATGTCAGCATATGGCCTGATACCGACGGTTTTGTAGGAGGGTGCCTTTCATGTGGACGGTCATTTATATTGCGCCAACGGCAAAAATCGCGGAAAGTATTCGAAGCAGGCTTACGGAAGAAGGATTTCTGGTTCAGGTGCGTCCGATCAATCTCTCCAAGCAGCAATTTGAAATCCTGGTTCCCTCCGGCGAACTGGACGAAGTGCAAGAAGTGCTAAACTCCATTCTCCATTCCTGACGGCCTGATCCATCACTTTCTCGCCCTTGAGAGGTGTCGCTAGTGTTAAAGGACTTGTTTCAGAAACGGAAATACGCCACGATCCCTTCGGAGCGCCCCAAACGGGACATTCCGGAAGGATTGATGAATAAGTGCCCGAAATGCGGCACCATCCAATACAGCAAAGAACTGGAAAAAAACTTGAAAGTATGCTCTTCCTGCGGGTACCATTTCCGGCTTAATGCCTGGGAACGAATCGCCATGACGCTGGACGGGGGCGAGCTTCAGGAATTCGACGCCGGCATGGAATCGGTAGATCCGCTCGGCTTTCCGGGCTATGCCGCCAAGCTGGAGCAGCAGAAGCAGAAGTCGGGCTTGCGCGATGCGGTCGTGACCGGCCAGGGGGCGATCGGCGGTTTTCCGGTCGTCGTCGCCGTCATGAGCTTCGACTTTTTTACCGGCAGCATGGGCTCGGTCGTCGGGGAGAAAATTACCCGGGCGATCGAATACGCGCATAACGCCAAACTTCCGCTCGTCATCTTCTCCACCTCCGGGGGGGCCCGGATGCAGGAGAGCATTCTGAGTCTGATGCAAATGGCGAAAACGAGCGCTGCGCTCGCCAGGTTCCAAGGGGACGGCGGGCTTTACATTTCTGTGATGACGGATCCGACGACGGGAGGCGTAACCGCCAGCTTCGCGAGTCTCGGCGACTACAATTTGGCCGAGCCCGGCGCGCTGGTCGGCTTTGCCGGGCGCATCGTGATCGAACAAACGATTCGTCAGAAATTGCCGGACAACTTCCAGACGGCCGAATTTAACCTGCAGCATGGACAGCTTGACAAAGTCGTTCACCGCAAAGACATGAGAACGATGCTGATCAAGCTTCTCGACATGCATACCGTAAGGGGGGACGTGTCCAATGGCGGGTGAACTTCCATTCGAGAAGCCGCTGAGCGACTTGCGCCAGAAGATCGCCGAGCTGAAACGGTTCGGCGAGGAGAAGGGAATCGACTTCACGGAAGAGATCGAGCGTTTGGAGCAGCGGTGCAAGCAGCTGGAAGACGAGCTGTACAGCGAGTTGTCCCCGGCGCAAAAAATGCATATGGCCCGCCATCATCAACGGCCGACGACGCTTGACTACATTCAGACGATATTTACGGATTTCATCGAATTGCACGGCGACCGTCTGTTCGCCGACGATCTGGCGATCGTGGGCGGGCTGGCCAAGCTTGACGGCGTGCCGGTAACCGTTATCGGCCATCAGCGGGGCAAGGATACGCGCGACAACATCGCGCGCTTCTTCGGCAGCCCCCATCCGGAAGGATTCCGCAAGGCGCTGCGCCTGATGCAGCAGGCGGACAAATTCAACCGGCCGATCATCACCTTCATCGATACGAAGGGCGCATATCCGGGGGATACGGCGGAGGAACGGGGACAGTCCGAAGCGATCGCCCGCAATTTGCGGGAGATGGCTACTTTTGGCGTGCCGATCGTATGCGTTGTCATCGGGGAGGGCGGCAGCGGCGGCGCGCTGGCGCTGGGCGTCGGCAATCGCGTCGTGATGCTGGAGAACGCGATCTATTCCGTTATTTCGCCGAACGGCGCCGCGTCGATTCTTTGGAAGGACGCCTCAAGAGCCGATCAGGCCGCGGAAGCGATGAAGATTACGGCCAAAGATTTGAAAGAACTCGGCGTCATCGAAGAGATCGTACCCGAGCCCAAAGGCGGCGCTCACCGCGATCTGGCGCTTCAGGCCGAGTATATCAAAGCTTCGATCGTCCGCCATCTGGCCGAGCTGTCGGCGATGTCGCGGGAGGAGCTGATCGCGGACCGCTACAACAAGTTTCGCCGCATCGGCCGATTCCGCGAAGAGCCGGTTCAAAGCGACAGCGCTGCCGGGGAAGAGCGGACTTACGATCGGCCGCAGGCATCAGGAGCGCATCCGGCCGAAGAATCCGGCATATCCGGCAAGGCGGAAGCGGCCGCGGCGGAACCCGGACTGCGGATGGACGAGCGGCCCGACGCCGACGTGCCGGAGAGCGCGGAAGGCGCCGCCGATTCGCTTTCCGAATCGGCGAGGACATGACGGCCGCCGGTTCCGCTCCTGTACAAGCTGCGCGGAATCGTGTATCGTTAACAGATAGATAGAAATTGCAAGCAAGCAGCAAACGGAGGAAACGATAACTATGCGCAAAACGAAGATTGTATGTACCATCGGCCCGTCCAGCGAGTCGCTCGAAAACACCCGGAAACTGATTGAAGCGGGGATGAACGTCGCCCGCCTTAATTTTTCCCACGGCGATTTCGAAGAGCACGGCAACCGGATTCGGAACATCCGCCAGGCGGCGGCCGAGCTCGGGAAAACGGTTGCGATTCTGCTCGATACGAAAGGGCCGGAGATCCGGCTCGGCAAGCTGAAAGAAGAGCCGATCGAGCTCGTGCAGGACGAATATATCGTGCTGACGACGGAAGAAATTTTGGGCGACAAAAACCGCATTCCGATTACGTACGCCAACTTGCCGAACGATGTGTCCATCGGTTCGACGATTTTGATCGACGACGGCCTGATCGGCCTTACGGTCGAGGACATACAGGGAACGGAGATCAAATGCCGCATCAGGAACGGAGGACAGATCAAGAGCAAGAAAGGCGTCAATGTGCCGGGCGTACATATTTCGCTGCCGGGAATTACCGAGAAGGACGCAAGCGACATCGTGTTCGGGATCGAACAGGGCATCGACTTCATTGCCGCATCGTTTGTCCGCAAAGCAAGCGACGTGCTGGAAATCCGTGAACTGCTGGAACGGCATAACGCCGGGCATATTCAAATCATTTCCAAGATCGAAAATCAGCAGGGCGTTGACAATCTCGATGAAATACTCGAGGTGTCCGACGGCCTGATGGTCGCGCGCGGCGACCTTGGCGTCGAAATTCCGGCCGAAGAAGTGCCGCTCGTGCAGAAGCTGATGATCGAAAAATGCAACCGAGCCGGCAAGCCGGTCATTACGGCGACCCAAATGCTCGATTCGATGCAGCGCAACCCGCGGCCGACCCGCGCCGAAGCAAGCGACGTGGCCAACGCGATTTTCGACGGCACCGACGCGATCATGCTGTCGGGCGAAACCGCGGCCGGCAAATATCCGGTCGAATCGGTGCTGACGATGTCCCGGATTGCCGAGCGCGCCGAAGCGGCGCTGGAATACCGTGAAATCTTTACGAAACAGGCCATCGCCCAGCAAACTTCCGTAACGGAATCGATCAGCCAGGCTGTCGCGAATTCGGCGCTCGATCTGAACGCGAAGGCGATCATTACGTCGACGGAGAGCGGATTTACGGCGCGCATGGTCTCGAAATACCGGCCGAAGGCGCCGGTCATCGCCGTGACGCCGAATGATTATGTGATGCGCCGTCTGGCACTCATTTGGGGCGTTATCCCGGTTAAGGGCAAAAACGCCGGAACGACCGACGAAATGTTCGAAATTGCCGTTAAGGGCGCCATGGAAACCGGACTGCTCAGTCTTGGCGATACCGTCGTTATTACGGCGGGCGTACCGGTCGGCCGCTCGGGAACGACGAATTTGATCAAAATCCATCATATCGGCGAGCTGGTGGCCAAAGGTCAGGGCATCGGCAGCCAGACGGCGACGGGCAAAGTCGTCGTGGCGCGCACTCCGCAGGAGGCGGTCGCCAAGACGACGGAAGGCTCGATACTTGTGACCGTATCGACGGACAAGGAGATGATGGCCGCTTTCGAGAAGGCGGCGGCGGTCATTACGGAACAGGGCGGCATTACGAGCCATGCGGCTGTCGTTGGCCTGAACCTCGGCATACCTGTCGTACTCGGCATCGAGAACGCGCTCGAGCTGTTCCATGACGGCATGGAAGTGACCGTATACGCTGAAACGGGCGTGATATATACCGGTCAGTCCAAAGTAATGTAACCTTTACGCGACTCCGAAGGGACAAGCTGAGGAGAATAGCGTGCGGACCGCGCTTCAAGGTCCGCGTTGGAGCGATGGCGCGCCGGCGCCGTCGCTCTTCCTCTGTCGGATTGATCTTTGCTGGCTGGCGGCCAGACCGGAAAGGAGCGGATAACGCGCGTCATGTCGACACCATCATTGTTCAACTGGCATCTCCATTCGATCCGGGTGCGCTATCAGGAAACGGATCGGATGGGCGTCGTATTCCATGCGAATTACGCGACATGGTTCGAAATCGGCCGGACGGAGCTGATCCGCGCCGCCGGATTGACGTATGCGGCGATCGAAGAGCGCGGTCTGCTGCTGCCGGTGGTCGAGCTGCGCTGCCGATACATCCAACCGGCCCGATACGACGATACCGTCGTCATCTGCACCCGCGTCGCCGAAAGCTCGAGCGTGCGGATCGCGTTCGATTCCCAGGTTCGCCGCATCGCGGAACAGGAAGCGATGCGGCTGCCTTCTTTCGTTGCCAGCGATGCCGATCTACCGGGCGAACTGCTTGCGGAGGGGGGCACCCGCCACGTCTGGGTCAACTCGCAGTGGCGTCCTGTCCGGCCGGACAAGCTGCTGCCGGACCTGTCGCGGCTGCTTGCGCCGGAACGCGCGAATCGCGAGGAGGAAGCGTGATGGCCAAACGGAGATACGGCGCGCGTGGAAACGCGAAATGGCTGCTGGCCGCTCTGGTGCTCGTTCCGGTTATCGAGCTGTGGGGCATATTGCAGATGAGCGACTGGATCGGAGGCTGGACGACGTTCGGCGTCATCCTGCTCACCGGCGTGCTGGGCGCCTGGCTTGCGCAGGCGGAAGGACGCAAAGTGTGGCGGGAGGCGCAGCTTCAGATGCAGCAAGGCATCATTCCCGGCCGGGCGATGCTGGACGGCCTGTGCGTGGCGCTCGGGGGCTTGCTGCTTATGCTGCCGGGCTTTCTGAGCGATCTGCTCGGCATCGCGCTGCTCTTCCCGGCGACCCGTCCGCTGTTTCGCAACGCGATGCTGCGCTGGCTGGAGAAGCGGATGCGGGACGGCTCGGTCACGCTTCGCCGCTGGTAGCGGCGGATAAGCTTACCGCTTGTCTCCCATAATATAACGGATCAGGTCGCGAAAGACATTGGCGCGGTGCAGCGCCGTCACGAAGACGAGCGCGATCGGCGCGACGATCAGCCCGGGCACGCCGAGCAGCTGCAGGCCGGCAAACATGGCGATCAGCAGAAACAGCGGATCGACCCCGAGCGTGCTTGCCATCACTTTCGGCTCGATCATTTGCCGGGCGATCAGCACGATGCCGTACAGGACGGACAGGCCGATGGCGAGGGTGACGTCGCCGTACAACCATTTGTAGGCGATCCACGGAATCATGACCGCGCCTACGCCCAGGTACGGGAGCAGGTCGACGAGACCGATCAGAATGCCGATCGTAAGCGCATATTCCACGCGAAGAATGATCAAGCCGGCGGTGATCGCCGTGGCCGTGATCGAGATCAGCAGCAGCTGGGCGCGAATGTACCCGGTAATCGCCTGCTGCAAATCGGCCCAGACCGCGCCGCTCGTAATTCGGATGCCGGAGGGAAGCCAGCCGCCGATGCGCTCGGCGTGTCTGGACCAGTCCTTGCTGATGAAGAACGCCGCCAGCACGATAATGACGAGCAGGGTGGCGACATTCGGCAACGATGTCAGCATCAGGCGCACCGTTTGAAAAAACAGTCCGACGATCGAGGTGCTGATATCCGTCAGGATGTCGGCCGATTTGAAGATGCTGTCGTTGATCGTTCTGCGATAATCGGGATGCTCGTTGTAGAAGGATGAGAGCTGGCGGATGAGCATCTGGATTTCCGGCGAGGAGACGAAGCGGTCGAACTGCTCCCTCCACCACCGGATCACGTTCTCGACCGATCCGGACAAGTTGACGACTTCCGCGACGATGCGCGTGATCAGCGCGGCGAGTACGACGAGCAGGGAGGAGATGCACACGAGCAACGCGATCGTAACGGCCAGCCAGCGGGGCAGTCTGGCGCGGCGCTGCAGCGCGCCGACGAACGGCTGCAGCGCATAGGCCAGCAGCCAGGCGATAATAAACGGATAAATAAGCGGCGTCACATATCGCACCGCCAGGACGATCGCCGCCGCGCAAGCCGCCACCCAGCCGGCGCGCATAAGCCGGGACCATATGTATCGTTCCATGGGGCATCCCTCCTTCGAACCGTACAAGTCCCTCTCTAATTACATATGCGGCTTGTCTCCGTATTAGCATCGAAACGGCAAGACCCATTTCGATGCCGGCCGAACGCGCCCGTCCGAGGCGAAGCTTGCCGGGACTCGAAAGCAATGAATCGGGATATTTTCCAGAATACGTTTGCGAACAGGTGCATGAATGACGACGTCAGGAGCGGTTTATGCATCACAAAAAAACTTTATGGTGTCGATAAATCAATTTTATGCCCCTTTCAGTTCACTTCGTCGACAAAATACTTTATTATATAAAAGACGACTGTGTATCGAATAACTTTATATTTTAGACAGAATTCCGATCGTAAAAGGAGAGAGAAAAATGACAGCAACCAAAGGTCTGGAGGGAATCGTCGCTACGACGTCATCCATCAGCTCCATTATTGACGGCGTACTGACGTATCGCGGTATCAATATCGACGACCTTGCGGCGCATGCTACGTTCGAAGAAGTTGCCTATCTTCTTTGGCACGGCAAGCTGCCGACAGCGTCGCAGCTTGCCGAACTGCGCAGCCGGCTTGACGAATACGCGCCCATCCCGGCCGAAATTATCGAGCAGATCAAGCTGTATCCTGACGGCACGAACGCCATGGCCGCGCTTCGTTCCGCCGTTTCCGCGCTTGCTCTCTACGACGAAGCGGCGGGCGACATGTCCGCTGAAGCGAATCTCGACAAAGCGATCAAGCTGCAGGCCAAGCTTCCGACGATCGTCGCCGCTTTTGCCCGCATTCGCGAAGGCAAAGCGCCGGTTGCGCCGAAGAAAGGCGTATCGATCGCACATAACTTCCTGTATATGCTGACCGGGGAAGAGCCGAAAGAAGTGGCTGTGAAAGCGCTCGATCAGGCGCTCGTGCTGCATGCCGACCACGAGCTGAACGCCTCGACGTTCGCCGCTCGCGTCACGGTCGCGACGCTCTCCGATATCTACTCCGGCGTGACTTCGGCGATCGGCGCCCTGAAAGGACCGCTGCACGGCGGGGCGAACGAAGCCGTCATGGTCATGCTCGAGGAGATCGGTTCGATCGATAACGTCGAAGCCTACATCACGAACAAGCTGAACAACAAGGAAAAAATTATGGGCTTCGGCCATCGGGTTTACAAGAACGGCGATCCCCGCGCGAAGCATCTGCAGAAGATGTCCCGCGAGCTTGGCGAGCTGACGGGCAATCTGGAGCTGTACGAAATGTCCGTCAAGATCGAAGAGCTGGTAACGGGACAGAAGGGGCTGAAGCCGAACGTCGACTTCTATTCCGCTTCCGTCTATACGTCGCTCGGCATTCCGCGGGATCTGTTCACCCCGATTTTTGCGATCAGCCGCGTATCGGGCTGGACGGCTCACATTTTGGAGCAGTACAGCGACAACCGTCTGATCCGTCCGCGCGCCGAATACGTAGGACCGGTCAACCAGCGTTACGTGCCGATCGAACAGCGGTAAGAAGCCGGCTTTCGGGAAGAAGGCGGGGATTCCCCGCTTTGTCCGGAATCGGCATGGCGACAGGATACAGCCTATTCACGCAAGGATAAGGAGGACTCTTTTACGATGAAACTTGAAAAATACGCCCTTCCGACCGAAGGCGAGAAAATTACGATCGACAACGGCAAACTTCAGGTACCGAATAACCCCGTCATTCCGTTCATCGAGGGCGACGGCACAGGCCGCGACATTTGGCGCGCTTCCAAGCGGGTGCTCGATGCCGCGGTAGAGAAAGCGTATAAAGGCGAGAAAAAATTGGCATGGTATGAAGTGTATGCCGGCGAAAAAGCCTATAATACTTACGGCGAATGGCTGCCGAACGACACGCTGGAAGTGATCCGCGAATATATCGTGGCGATCAAGGGCCCGCTCACGACGCCGATCGGCGGCGGCATTCGTTCCCTGAACGTCGCGCTTCGCCAGGAGCTTGACCTGTATACATGTCTCCGTCCGGTCCGTTACTTCAAAGGCGTGCCTTCGCCGGTGAAACGTCCGGATCTGGTGAACATGGTCATTTTCCGCGAAAACACCGAGGACATTTACGCGGGCATCGAATATCAGTCGGGCTCGCCCGAAGTGAAGAAAGTGATCGAGTTTCTGCAGAAGGAAATGGGCGTGAAGAAGATCCGCTTCCCGGAAACGTCCGGCATCGGCATCAAGCCGGTATCGTCCGAAGGCTCGAAGCGTCTGGTGCGCGCCGCTATTGAATATGCGATCAAGCACGGCCGCAAGTCGGTAACGCTTGTCCATAAAGGCAACATTATGAAATTTACCGAGGGCGCGTTCAAAAACTGGGGCTATGAAGTAGCCGAGCAGGAGTTCCCGGACAAAACCTTCACCTGGGGCCAATACGACCGCATCAAGGAAGCCGAAGGCGTCGAGGCCGCCAACAAGGCGCAGGACGAAGCGATCGCGGCAGGCAAAATCATCATCAAGGACGCCATCGCCGATATCGCCCTGCAGCAAGTGCTGACGCGTCCGACCGACTTCGACGTTATCGCGACGCTCAACCTGAACGGCGACTATCTGTCGGATGCGCTGGCTGCGCAAGTCGGCGGCATCGGCATTGCGCCGGGCGCGAACATCAACTATGTGACCGGACATGCTATCTTCGAAGCGACGCACGGCACCGCTCCGAAATATGCGGACAAGGACGTCGTCAACCCCGGTTCCGTCATTCTGTCCGGCGTCATGATGCTTGAGCATCTGGGCTGGCTGGAAGCGGCCGAGCTGATCTACAAAGGGATGGAAACGGCGATCAACAACAAAACCGTCACGTACGACTTTGCCCGTCTCATGGAAGGCGCGAAGGAAGTCAAGTGCTCGGAATTCGCCGACGAAGTCATTAAAAACATGTAAAGCGGCTGGGCCGTCCGTCAAACCGGCGGCCCGCTTTTTGTCCTATCCATTCCACCATACGGAGGTGGTCGACCGTGGCGATCAAACGCAAAAAAATTACAATCGTGGGCGCCGGCTTCACCGGTGCGACAACCGCATTGATGCTCGCGCAGAAGGAACTCGGCGATATCGTGCTCGTCGATATTCCGCAGCTTGAAAATCCGACCAAAGGCAAAGCGCTCGACATGCTGGAGTCGACGCCGGTGCAAGGCTGCGATGCCAACATTATCGGGACGTCCAGCTATGATGAAACGAAAGATTCCGACATTGTGATCATTACGGCCGGCATCGCCCGCAAGCCCGGCATGAGCCGCGACGATCTCGTCAACACGAATGCCGGCATCGTCCGTTCCGTCTGCGAGAACGTAAAGGCGACCAGCCCGAACGCTTACGTGATCATTCTGAGCAACCCGGTCGACGCGATGACCTATGTCGCTTACCAGACGCTCGGCTTCCCGAAAAACCGCGTGATAGGCCAGTCCGGCGTGCTCGACACCGCCCGTTACTGCACTTTTATCGCGCAGGAGCTGAACGTATCGGTGGAAGACGTCCGCGGTTTCGTGCTTGGCGGCCACGGCGACGACATGGTGCCGCTCGTCCGCTATTCGAACGTCGGAGGAATTCCGATCGAGAAGCTGATCCCGGCTGACCGGATCGAAGCGATCGTGCAGCGCACCCGCGTCGGCGGCGGCGAGATCGTCAACCTGCTCGGCAACGGCAGCGCCTACTATGCGCCGGCCGCATCGCTGGTGCAAATGACCGAGGCGATCCTCAAGGACAAGAAGCGGATTTTGCCGGTTATCGCCTTGCTCCAGGGCGAATACGGCTACGAAAACCTGTTCATGGGCGTGCCGGTCATTCTCGGCGGCGACGGCATCGAGAAAGTATTCGAGCTGGAGCTGACGAGCGAAGAGAAAGCCGCGCTGGACAAATCGGCCGAATCGGTGCGCAGCGTCATCAAGGTCATTACCGGCTAAGTTGCGGCCGCGATCGAGCCGTTCAAGCTATTCTTGATACAGAGGACCCTGACAGCTTACTGCCGGGGTCCTTCCGTTTTTGCGGAGGAAAGGAGGAGAGGAACGAGATGCTTGACCAGGCTAGGGCGGCGCTGAAGCGCATATACGGCTACGACTCGTTCCGCAAAGGGCAGGAGGACATTATCGAAGGCATTCTCGCGGGACGGGATACGCTGGCCATCCTGCCGACCGGCGGCGGGAAATCGGTCTGTTATCAAATTCCCGCCATGCTGCTGCCCGGCACGACGGTAGTCGTTTCGCCGCTCATCTCGCTTATGAAAGACCAGGTGGATGCGCTGAACCGGCTCGATGTGCCGGCCGCTTTCCTGAACAGCTCGCTCGGCGCCGCCGAATACCGGGACGTGATGCGGCACGCGCTGCAGGGCGATTACAAGCTGCTCTATATTGCGCCGGAGCGGATGGACGCGCCGATGTTCGCTTCGCTGGCCGAGCGGATGCATATTCCGCTTATCGCGATCGACGAAGCCCATTGCGTATCCCAATGGGGGCATGATTTTCGCCCGAGCTACCGGCAGCTGGCCGAATGGATCTCCCGGATGCCGAACCGGCCGGTCGTCGCCGGTTTCACGGCCACCGCTACGCCGGAAGTGTCCGCGGATATCGCGCGGATGTTGGGGCTGCGCTCGCCCAACATTTATGTGACGGGGTTCGCCCGCCCGAATTTGTCGTTGTCCGTTGTCAGCGGGACCGGGAAAAAGGCGTTTCTGCAACGTTTTCTGGCGGAAAGGGCGGAGCAGCCCGGCATCATCTATACGGCGACCCGCAAGGAAGCCGATCAGGTGCATGCGGAGCTGCTCGCGGCGGGCATTGCGGCGGGCAAGTATCACGGCGGAATGAGCGACGACGAAAGAACGGCCGCGCAGGAGAAATTCCGCTTCGACGAGATTCGCGTCATGGTGGCGACCAATGCGTTCGGAATGGGCATCGACAAGCCGAACGTCCGCTTTGTGCTGCATTGGCAAATGCCCGGCGACCTGGAATCGTATTACCAGGAAGCCGGAAGAGCCGGACGCGACGGGGAGGAAAGCGAATGCGTGCTGCTGTTCGAGCCGCAAGACATTCAGGTCCAGCGCTATTTGATCGAGCAAGGAGCGGGCGACGAGACGCGCAAATCGATTCAGCTGTCGAAGCTGTACCAGATGATGAACTATTGCCGCACGCAGCGCTGCCTGCAGCAGGCGATCGTCGCGTATTTCGGCGAAGAGGATGTGCCTCCGTGCGGCAAGTGCAGCAATTGTCTGGACAAGAGCGAACTCGTCGACCGGACGACGGAAGCGCAGAAGGCGCTGTCCTGCGTCGGCAGGATGAAAGGGCGGTTCGGCGTCACGATGGCGGCCAAAGTGCTGAAAGGCTCTCGCGACAAGCGGCTGCTGGAATTCGGTCTCGACCGCCTGTCGACATACGGCCTGCTAAGGGAATGGCCGGAGAAGGAAATCGCCGACTGGCTGTACTGGCTTGTGGCGGAAGGGTATTTGAAGATGAGCGAAGGGGCTTATCCGACGGTCTCGCTGACGGCGCGCGCGCTGCCCGTGCTTGACGGTTCCGAGCGGGTCATGCAGCGGGTGAGAGCGACCGTAAGGCGCTCGTCGTCCGATCCGGCCGCCGCTTCGCCGGCCTTCGAGGCGCTGCGCCAATGGCGGAAGGAAGCGGCGGCAAGGGAAGGCATTCCGCCGTTCATGCTGTTCTTCGACGCGACGCTGCGCGAATTGGCCGAACGGCTGCCGGTTACGGCCGATGAGCTGCTGGGCGTGAAAGGAGTCGGCGCCGCGAAAGCCGCAAAATACGGGGAAGAGGTGCTGGCGATTACCCGGCGCTTCGCCGATGTGGAAAGGAGCGGCGATGCGGACGGAGGAATGCGGATGCCGCTTCCGGATGCGGATGCGCCTTCGGCGAGGACGGAAGAGGAAGGTCCGAGCCATATCCGGACGCTGGAGATGTTCCGGGCAGGGAACACCGTCGAGGCGATCGCGGCCGCGAGAGGGCTGAGCAAGGTGACGGTGGAAGGACATATTATCCGGTGCGCCGAAGAAGGGCATGCGGTGGACTGGGAACGAATCGTGCCTCCGGATCGGGAGCAGCAGATTTTGGATACGGTAAGAGCGCTCGGCGCGGACCGGCTTCGCCCGATCAAGGACGCGCTTCCCGACGACATTTCCTATTTCGCCATCCATGGCGTCATCTGCAAGTACGGGCTGCGCCGCGGCTGATGCCGTCCCGAAAGAGCACGCAGGGAATCGCACATGGAATCCGCGCAGGAAATTCGCGCATGGAATCCGTCAAGAGCGCGAAGGGAATCCGTTCCGTCCGTTCGTCCGTTCGTTTTTGAGTTTCCCGCCGGGTTCGAGTATACTGGACATAAGAATGCCTGTAGGAGGATGAAACAGTGTCTAATGTCATGTGGTTTTTGCACTTGCTCGGCGCTGTCGGCATGGGATTTTACATCGTGCTGCCGGTGCTTCTCGGCAAGGCGCCCAAGCTGGCTGGAGGCGGCCAGGAAGGTTTGGCCGAAGGCTTGTCTTCCGCCAACCGGATCGCACAATATTTTTTGGTCGTGCAATTGCTGACAGGCGGCTACATTATGTCCCAGGGCAACTATTCGCCGCTGTGGATGGTGCTCGTGACGGTGCTCTTCCTCGGCATCGCGGCCGTTTCCGGCATGATGAGCAAGCCGCTCAAGCAAATTGTCGGCTCGATCCGCGAAAACCGGAGCGCAACGGCCTATATCGCCAAAGCGCGGGCAATGAGCTTCGCCGTACTCATTATGTATCTCGTCATTATTTATTTGATGAAATTTCCGTTCTGACGGCTTGACCGGGGAACGGCACAGACGGGGCAGGGAGGAAGAAGCAGTTGAAACAGCAGCTATCGCCGGATTTGGTGACTTTTGGGGAAACGATGGGGCTTTTCATGCCGCCGGAGCATCGGGCGCTGGAACGGTCGGCGCTTCTGGAGCAAAGCTTCGGCGGGGCCGAAAGCAATGTGGCGATCGGAGCCGTCCGGCTCGGCGTATCGGCCGGCTGGTTCGGCGTTCTCGGCGACGATCCGTTCGGCAGAATAATCAAGAAGACGCTGCGCGGAGAGGGCGTCGACGTTTCGCGCGTTCGCCTGGACGGCGAGGCGCCGACCGGTCTGATGTTTCGCGAGACGGTTGCCGGCAAGCTTGCCGTCCACTACTATCGCAAGCATTCCGCCGCCAGCCGGATGCGCCCGGAGCATCTGGACGCCGATTATATACGCGGCAGCAAAATTTTGCATGTGACGGGCATTACGGCTGCGCTTAGTCCGGAATGCCGGGCCACCGTGCGGGAAGCGGTCCGTATCGCCAGAGAAGCCGGCGTCGCCGTCTGTTTCGACCCGAATCTGCGGCTCAAGCTGTGGACGATCGAGGAGGCGCGGCAGACGCTGCTGCCGCTGGCGGAAGAGGCCGACTATTTTCTTCCCGGTTGGGACGAGCTTCGTCTGCTTTACGACAGCGACGATTTCGGGACGATTGCGGACAAGCTGTCGGCGCTTAAGGCCGTTACGGTCATTAAAGGCAAAGACGACCGGACGATCGTGCTGAATCGCGGGCAGCGCACCGAAGTGCCGTTTTATCCGGCGGAGCGGGTTGTCGATACGGTCGGCGCGGGCGACGGGTTTTGCGCCGGTTTTCTGGCCGGCATTTTGAAAGGAATGCCGCCGGAGGAAGCGGTGCGGCTGGCCAGCATCGTCGGTTCGCTCGTCGTTCAGATGCGCGGGGATTGGGAAGCGCTGCCGGAATGGCCGCTTGTGGAGCAGCGGCTCAACAACAAGGCATGGGTGGAAAGGTAAAAATGGCTGAAACGCAATCGTCCCGCAGCCATCGCCGCCGGGAAGCGGTGATGGAGCTGCTCAAACGTCAAGGACGAATTACCGTACAAGAGATGGTGGACCGGTTCGGCTGTTCGGAGGCGACCGCCCGGCGCGATCTGGAGCTGCTGGAGAAGACGGAGCCGATCATTCGTACGATCGGCGGAGCCATGTACGACGGATGGAACGCCGCCCGCGACTTGGCGTTTTCCGAACGGCAGGGGCTATCCTACCTGGAGAAGGAGCGGATCGCCAGACTGGCTTCGACGCTCATTGCCGAAGGCGATGTCGTCGGACTGTCGGGAGGCACGACAACGTACCTGCTCGCCAAGCTGCTGAAGACGAGAAAAGGAATAACGGTCGTTACGAACGCCGTCAACATTGCGATGGAGCTGGCCGGAAGCGATATCCAGGTTCTCGTCACAGGCGGCATCATGCGCCACAACAGCTTCGAGCTGTGCGGGCCGCTCGGGGAGGATACCGTAAGCCGGTTGAATATCGGGAAAATGTTCATCGGCGTGGACGGCATTTCTTCAGCCGGAGGCATTACGACGTATTCCGAGCAGGAAGCCCAGATCGCCAAAGCGCTCATTGCCCGCTCCCAAGCGACCTATGTGCTGTTCGACCATTCCAAGGTAGGCAAAACATCGCTGTTCTCGATCGCGCCGCTGTCCGGCGTGCAGGTCTGCATTACGGATGCGCCGCTGCCGTCCGAGCTGCTGGAGGCGGTCCGAACGAGCGGCATCGCCGTCCATATCGCCGCAGACGGCGATAACGGTTAAGCCCTGTCCGGTTAAAATCCATAATAAAGGACTGTCCTTCTGCCTGATTGATACGCTCCCCTTATCGTAAAAGGAGGGCGGTTCGAATCGGCTTCGGGACAGTCCTTCGTCGTTTCGGTAATGTTCAAGCGCGGGCAACCGTACGGCCCCTCACCCATGTCTGGCGAACGGCGAAACGTTCGTCCGTCCATACGAGGTCGGCCTGCAATCCCGGCGCGATGCGGCCGGTCCGGTCGGCGATGCCGAGCTGCTTCGCCGGATTGCCGCTTGCCATCCGGCTTGCGTCCTGCACGCTGACCCCTACTTGTTCGACCATAAAGCGGAGCGCACCGATCATCGTCAAGGTGCTGCCGGCGAGCGTGTCGCCATCCTTCAAACGCGCGGCCCCGTCTTTCACGACAACGGGGAGCTCGCCGAGCTTGTACTCGCCGTCGGGCAGGCCGGCAGCCGCCATCGCGTCCGTGATGAGCAGCAGCTTGTCGGCCGGCTTCGCGGCGACGAGAAGCCGGATGGCGGCGGGATGAACGTGATGGCCGTCCGCAATTACTTCCGCGCAGATGCGCGGATCGGTCAGCACCGCTCCGACCGTGCCCGGCTTGCGGTGGTGAAGCGGCGTCATCGCGTTGAACGTATGGACGGCATGGCTTAGTCCGCGATCGACTGCGGCGATGATGTCATCGTAGCCGGAATCCGTATGCCCGCAGGCAACAATGACCCCGCGCTCCGCCAGCATGGCGATCAGATCGCCGGCGCCCCGGCGTTCGGGGGCGAGCGTCAGCAGCCGGATCGTATCCGGCCAGCGGGCCATCCAATCCTCCAGCCATGCGGGCTGCGGATCGACGATGTATGCCGGATTTTGCGCGCCCGGCCAGCGCTCGCTGATGAAAGGCCCTTCCAGGTGAACGCCGTGGAGCGCGGCATAAGGCATGTCGCCGGCACGGTACGCGGCGACCTCGCGGATGACGGCCTCCGTTTCGTCATGCGGAGCCGTCACCGTCGTCGCCAGCATGCAGGTCGTACCGTTCGCGGCGTGAAACGCCGTAATCCGGTCGAACGCTTCGCGGCTCGCTTCCATAAATTCGGCGCCGTTGCCGCCATGCACGTGAACGTCGATGAAACCGGGCAGCAGCCAGCCGCCTTCGCCATCGACAACCGGCAGTTCGCCGTATGCAGCGGGAACGTCCGAACCTTCCGGATAGACGCCCGCGATTTTCCCCTCCGCGACGACGAGACTGCCGGAGATGATTTCCTCATCTGCGACGATGCGCACATTGGTTATGCGCCAGCTTTCCTGGGACTGCTTCGTCATTCCAATTCCCTCCCCGCTTCGCGGTCCAGCAGCACGATGACATGGGCATGCGTTTGCAGCAGGGAAGCGGGGCATTTCGTCGTAATCGGACCCTGCAGCGCTTCCTTCACAATTCGCGCCTTGTCTGTGCCGCGCGCCGCAAGCACAATCGTCTTTGCCCGCAGAATGGCGCCGACTCCCATCGTCACCGCATGGGTTGGAACATCCCGGATCGAGGTGAAGAAACGGGCGTTCGCTTCGAGCGTCTCCCTCTTCAGCTCCACGACATGCGTTCCCCCGATCAAGGACTCGTCCGGTTCATTGAAGCCGATATGGCCGTTATGGCCGAGCCCGAGCAATTGGATGTCGATCGGGTGCTTCGCGAGCAGCGCATCGTAGCGGGCGCATTCGGCAGCCAGATCGTCCGCCGTGCCGTTCGGCAGATGGACGTTTTCCGGCCGGATGTCGATATGGGCAAACAGATGCTTCTGCATGTACGTATAATAGCTTTGCTCGTGGTTGCGGGGCAGACCGACATATTCATCCAGATTAAAAGTCGTCACTTCCCGGAAGGAGAGGCCTCTGCGGTGTTCTTCCACTATTTTTTCATAAATTCCGATCGGTGTCGAGCCTGTCGCAAGGCCGAGCACGGCATCGGGCTTCCGGCGCACCGTCTCGGCGAACAGGGACGCGGCGTAACGGTCCAGCTCGCTTTGATCATCGAAAATGCGGATTTCCATACTCCGGCACTCCTATCTTGTTTGTTCTTACTCTTTATTTTAACGGAAGTTTGGAATTCCAACAATTAAAATGACGAAAATAATCAACAATATGATTAAAACGATCATTTATAACGACCTTGCGATAAGGGCCGCCGGTACGTTATGATGAACGGGCAATAGTGGAAATCTCGATTTATGACGAAGGAGGGACGGCATCATGACCGTTGGCCGGGAACAGCGGGAGAAAAGGGAAGACGCGCTGACGGCAAAACGAAAAGGGGAGCATATCCGGATTTGCCTGGAAGAGCGGGTCGAAGGCGAAGGCGTTACGACCGGATTCGAAAAGTATCGCTTCGTGCATAATGCGCTGCCGGAGCTGGATTTTGAAAGCATTCGGACGGAGACCCGATTTCTGGACAAGCCGCTGCGCGTTCCGCTGCTCGTCAGTTCCATGACCGGGGGAACCGCCGCAGCCGCTTCCATCAACCGCCGCTTGGCGGAGGCGGCCGAAGCGCGCGGGTGGGCCATCGCGCTCGGCTCGATGCGGGCGGCGATCGAGCGGGAAGAGTTGGCCGCTACTTTTCGCGTTCGCAAGGAAGCGCCGAACGCGCCGATTATCGCCAACCTCGGAGCCGTGCAACTGAATTGCGGCTACGGCGCCGATGAATGCCGCCGTGCCGTGGAGCTGGCGGAAGCGGATGCGCTGGTGCTGCACCTGAACGGCATGCAGGAGCTGTTTCAGCCCGAAGGAGATACGAACTTCGGCGGCCTGCTGCGCCGCATTGCGGAAGTGTGCCGGACGGCGGGCGTGCCGGTCGGTGTGAAGGAAGTCGGCTTCGGCTTCGATGCCGACACGGCCGCCGCCTTGCACGAGGCGGGAGTCGCGTTTCTCGATGTGGCCGGCGCGGGCGGCACGTCCTGGATTCAGGTGGAGAAATTTCGCTCGGCGGACGGGCTTCGCCGCAAAGCGGCGGAAGCGTTTGCCGACTGGGGATTGCCGACGTCCGACTGCGTGAAGGAAGTGCGTGACCGGTTGCCGGACGCATATATTATAGCGAGCGGCGGCCTGCACGATGGGGTCGAAGCGGCGAAAGCGATCGCCCTTGGGGCCGATTTGGCCGGTTTCGGGCGGACGCTGCTCCGGAATGCCGCTTCCTCAGACGGCACGGAGCCGCTTGAGGAACAGTTCGAACGAATCGAATTCGAGCTTCGCGCAACGATGTTCGGTATCGGCGCTTCGACGATCGAGCAGCTTCGGACGACGGACCGGCTGCGCAGGCTGCCGACGTGAGCGTCAGCCCGTCAGCTGCGCTTTTCGAATATGCCGGGTTCTGCTTACGCCGAAGGCGCAGCCGGACGCACGGAACGTCCTGTCGTCAGCTCGTTCGGCAGTACGATGCGCCGAGGGGGAGCGTCCCGGTTTTCGATCCGCTCGATCAGCAGGCTGATGCCCTGACGGCCGAACTCGTAAGCCGGCTGGGCCACCAGCGTAAAGAACGGATCGAGCACCGACATATACCCGAAATCGTCGAATGTTACGATCGACAGCTCTTCCGGCACCCCGATTCCGCGCTTGCGCAGCGACTGCAGCAGACTGAGAGCCAGCAGGTTGTTGGCGGCGAAAACGGCGGTCGGGGAAGGGGAAAGCGACAGCAGCCGTTCTGCGGCTGCTTCCGCATCCTGGGGCCGGTAGTTCGATTCCATCACATAAGCCGGATCGAAGCCGATGCCGCGTTCCGCGAGCGCTTGCCGGTAGCCGGCCAGCCGGTCCCGGGCCGTCGAAACTTCCGGCGAGCCGTTGACCAGGGCAATCCGCCGGTGGCCGAGGCCGATCAAATAATCGACCAGCTTGCGCGCGCCGCCTACGCTGTCCCCCAATACGCAATCGCAGGCGATGCCGGGCACTTCCCGGTCGAGGATGACGAACGGGATGCCGTGCCGTGCGAGCGTCTCGAGATGGGGACGCGAACGGTCTCCCGAAGGCGTAATCAGGACGCCGTCCACCCGGGTGGACAATACCGTATCGATATATTCCCTTTCCTTGTCGACGCTTTCGTCGCTGTTGCCGAGCAGCAGCTTGTAGCCGTTCTCGCGCGCCGCGTCTTCCGCTCCGCGGGCAACGGTCGTATAGAACGGGTTCGTGATGTCGGTAATGAGCAGCGACAGCGTCATCGTTCGCTGCAGCACGAGGCTGCGGGCCGTCGCATTGGGAACATAGTGAAGCTCCTCCATTACCTTCTGCACTTTCAGCCTCGTTTTTTCGCTGATTCGTCCCGTATTGTTGATCACGCGCGAGACGGTCATAGCGGAAACATTCGCTTTTTTGGCAATATCGTATATCGTAACGATCGCTATTCCCTCCGTTTATTCAAAGGTTCGCAAAAAGACATTTGGTCCGCAAAAAGACACTTGGTATTGCCCGTATCCATCGCGCTCGGCCTGATGGCAGTCGTGGGAATCGGCGCAAAAAGAAACTTCGTTCGCAAAAAGACATTTGATTCGTATAAAGACACTGGATTTGCAAAGTGGGTTTGCAAAAAGATACTTGATTCGCAAAAAGATACTTGATTCGCAAAGACAGTGGGTCTGCAAAAAGAAGCTTGATTCGCAAAAAGATACTTGATTCACAAAAAGACACTTGATTCGCAAAAAGATACTTAATTCGCAAAAAGACACTTCGTTTCTCAAAAAGAAACTTGGTCCGCAAAAAGCCATTGACAGCGGCAGTTTGTTTTTGCTAGGGTAGAGTTACCGATAACACTACATTACACTGTCCGGGAAAAATGCGCAAGCCGCGAAAACGCAAAACAGCCGGATAGATAAGGAGGCTTCTATCGAATGGCCGAGCATGTGCAGGTTGGGGCCGATGTCATCGTGATGAACGCCGTCGATCACGTGGCGACCGCGCTTCGCGATCTTCAGGCCGGAGAGACGCTGAGCTACACCATCGAAGGAAGAACCAATATGATCACTGTTATGGAAGCGGTGCCATTCGGGCATAAAATCGCCATTGTGCCGATCGCCGAAGGCGATTCCGTCCGCAAATACGGCGAGGTGATCGGCCGGGCGACCCGGGCCATCGAGCCGGGGCATCACGTGCACGTGCATAATATCGAAGGCATTCGCGGGCGGGGAGACAAAGCCCGAAAGGAAGGAGAAGCGCCGGTATGAAAACGTTTAAAGGTTATGCGCGCGCCAACGGCGATTTCGGCATCCGCAATCATTTGCTTATTATCCCGACGGTCATATGCGCGAATCAGGTATGCAGCCGCATCGAACAGATGGTGCCGGATACGGTGGCCATTCCGCACCAGCACGGCTGCAGCCAGATCGGCGCGGACAAGGACCGGACGTTCGACGTGCTGGCGGGAACGGGACGCAATCCGAACGTCGGAGCCGTGCTGATCGTCAGCCTTGGCTGCGAAGTGGTCGATCCGCAGGCGCTTGCCGACGCGATCCGCGAGACGGGCAAACCGGTCGAATGGTTCGACATTCAGAGCGCCGGAGGTTCGATCAAGGCGATTCAGCACGGGGTAGAGCTGGCGCGGCGGATGCGGGCGGAGCTGGATCGGGTGGAGAAGGTGGACGTGCCGTTCAGCAAGCTGCGGATCGGCGTCAAATGCGGCGGCTCGGACGCGACTTCGGGTCTCGCTTCGAATCCGGCGCTGGGTGTCGCCGCGGATGCGATTATAGCCGACGGCGGCGCGGTCGTCATCGGCGAGACGACCGAAATTATCGGCGCCGAACATCTGCTTGCCGAGCGCTGCGTGACGCCGGACGTTTCGAGCAAGCTCTATTCGATCGTCGAACGGTTCGAGCGCGAGGTCGAGCGCGCCGGCGCCGATATGCGCGGCGGCAACCCGAGCCCGGGCAATATTGCCGGCGGCCTGTCCACGATCGAGGAGAAGTCGCTCGGCTGCATCAGTAAATGCGGCACAGCGCCGATCCGGGCCGTTATCGAGTACGCCGAGCAAATTCCGAACGGCGGCCTGTACTTTATGGATTCGCCTGGCAATGACATCGAATGCGTATCGGGTATGGCTGCGGGAGGCGCGCATTTGGTCTGCTTTACGACCGGCAGAGGCACGCCGACCGGCTCCGCCGTCGTGCCGGTCATCAAAATTACGGCCAACGCCCAAATGTACCGCCGAATGGAAGACAATATGGACGTGGACGTCAGCGGTTTGTTGACCGGCGCATTCGATCTAAGGGAGGCCGGCCGCAGGATCGAGCGGGAAATTCGCGAGGTGGCGGATGGCAAGCTGACGAAAGCCGAAATATTGGGGCATCGCGAATTCAGCATTAACCGGATCGGTCCGAGCTTGTAAAGGTTGAAATCGGGAGGGTGGAAAGAAAGATGCAGCGTTTGAAAGACCGGATCGCGCTCGTCACCGGAGGCAGCCGGGGCATCGGCGAGGCGATCGTCATACGGCTGGCGGAGGAAGGAGCGCATGTCGCCATCAACTACACGTCGGCAAGCTCGCGCGAGCTTGCCGAGAGCGTGAAAGCCCGGGTAGAGGCGCTGGGCTGCCGGGCGATCGTCGTACGCGCGGACGTCGGCAACAAGGCGCAGGTCGAGGCGATGTTCGAGCAGGTGGAGCGCGAGCTCGGCGAAGTCGAAATTCTGGTCAACAATGCGGGCGTGGCGCCGTTCGAGCCGTTCCTGAAGGCGACGGAGGAGACGTGGGACCGCACGATCAACACCAATTTGAAGTCGATCTTCCTCTGTTCCCAGCGGGCTGCCAAGCGGATGGTGGAGCGGCGGTACGGCAAAATTATTAACGTTCTGTCAACTGCGAGCGTCGTCGTAACCAGTCCGGTCATTCCGCATTACCAGGCGTCGAAAGCGGGCGCGCACATGCTGACGAAAGGAATGGCGATCGAGCTGGGCCGCTTCAACATCAATGTGAACGCGGTCGGGCCGAGCACCGTCGATACCGATATGTGCGCCGATTTTCTGAACGATCCCGAGCAGCGCCGGCGCGAGGAGGAGGCCAATCCGATGAAGCGGCTCGGCACGGCCCGCCAGATCGGGGATGCGGTCGTCTTTCTCGCATCGGAGGAGGCGATGCAGGTGAACGGCCATCTGCTGATGGTGGACGGCGGCCTGAGCGTCAAGGCGGCACAGCCGGAGGATCATATGGAAAGATAAAAACGAAGGGGCTTGAAGGGGCTGTCCCTAGAGGTCTTGAATAGCCTAGGGATCGTCCCTTCTATTTGTCTCTTGGAAAAAGTAACCGCTCTTTGGTAAATGGAAGTGGCGAGCCACCCTATACGAAAGGAGCGGTTTCTTTATACGTTCAATCTGTCATGGATCGACTCTGCTTGCTAATGAGCTTGGAGGATGACATGCCTTCGGGTCATCTAGCTCGTGTCGGCAACGAGGCGGCCAACTGTCTGACGACAAGATTTTCACCGCGGTAACCGTGTGGCGGACAAGATTCACCCCAAAATGTTCGCCAAAGCCATCATCTACGTCTACACCGTTTTTTTCGGAAGAGAGGCCCCCGCCCCGCCGATTATGTTGCTATCTGGCCGCTTCAGCGAACCGGTGCTGTCGGCGACAGCCGAGCGGGTATATGGGCGGCCGGTAACAGCCAAGCGGTCTATGCCTGCGAACCATGGGCGGCCGGTAACAGCCGAGCGGTCTATACCTGCGAACCATGGGTGGCCGGTAACAGCCAAGCGGTCTATGTCTGCGAACCGATGCGCCGGTGGCTGAGCGACCCATTCCAATGAGGCTAGAGCGACCGGTAACAGCCGAGTGGGCTTTGCCAGCGAATTGATGTCACTGGTAACAGCCGAGCAGGTCCATTCCAACGGACCAAAGGGGTCGGTAACAGCTGAAGGCCGTGAATACTGCAAAAGTGCAGGATTTTTGCCCCTTACGGACGCTTTTGGCTCACATTCCTGCAAAAGTACAGGAATTTTTGACCATTTCTGCCTGACTCGTCGTTTGGAGGTCAAAAATACTGTATTATCGCAGAAATTTGAACGTTCGGGCCGTCGATAGCGGGAAAAAGCTGCACTTTTGCAGGATTGGTTGATTTAACAATTTAACACGAATGAAAACAGCGGCGAACAGGTGCCGGGGATAAACGGCATCGAACAGGTGCTAGGGCTAAACGGCATCGAACAGGTCCCGGGGCTAAACGGCATCGAACAGGTGCTAGGGCTAAACAGCGGCGAACAGGTCCCGGGGCTAAACAGCAGCGAGCAGGTGCTAGGGCTAAACGGCATCAAACAGGTGCCGGGGCTAAACGAGCATCGAACTGGCGTCGTGGCTGTAGTCCGGCTGCAATCGGGCGGCTCCATACCGTCGCGCAGCGGCTCCGGGACAACCTGTCGCCCCCGCCTCGCTTCCGGGCTCACGGGCTCATCCGTTTCAGAACGGTCGGCAGGTCCAAAAGGTCCCGAACGGATCGACGTTCGCCTCCGAAATCAAGATAAACAGCCGCCCAAACGGCTATTTTCCGAGCGCCCCGAACGTTTCTTGCTGTCGCTGGCCTCTGTTGATTTTGCTCGCCGCGGACGATTGCAGTAAAATGGATACGATATGCGGCAGTTTCGATGCACGCAGGGAGGAATGTACAATGCCGGAATGGTATGAAAAGAGCTTCGGCTCTGATTATATGGTCGTCTACAGGCACCGGGACAGGGAGAATGCGGAGCGGGAAGTGCGGAACATGGCCGGATGGCTGGCATTGCCGCCCGGGGCGGAAGTGCTGGATGTCGGCTGCGGCATGGGAAGGCACGCGCTGTCGCTGGCCGATCTCGGCTACCGGGTAACGGGGCTGGATTTGTCGGAAACGCTGCTTGCCGAAGCGCGGGCAAAAGATGAAGGCGGCCGGGTCGAATGGGTGCGCGGCGATATGCGCCGGCTGCCGTTTGCGGACGGACGTTTCGACGTTACGGTCAATCTGTTCACCTCGTTCGGCTATTTCACCGATGAACGCGACAATTGCGCGGTGCTGCGCGAGCTGCGGCGAGTGTTGCGGCCTGCCGGCCAATTTCTGATCGATTACTTGAACCCGGTCTTCGTCGAGCGCAATCTTGTGCCGCATTCGGAAAGGGTCGATCCCGAGACCGGCTGGACGATCGAGGAGCGGCGGCGAATCGAGGACGGCTTCGTGATCAAAACGATCACCATCCGAACGGAAGACGGGGAACGGCACTACGAGGAACGCGTACGGCTGCTTGGGCGCGACTGGTTTGAACGGGCGCTCGCGGAGGCTGGTCTCGAACTGAGGAGAATATACGGCGGGTACGACGGTCAGCCGTACGAGCAAGCAACTTCGCCGAGACTGATTCTGATCGGGAGGGCGGCACGTTGAACGGCGCTAGCGGCAGGCGCGAGCCGGTAACGGCGTGGCCGGATGGCTGGCTGCAGATCAAAGTTCCGCTCCCCTTCTCGCTCCGCTGGGTCAACGCCTATTTGTTGCCCGAGCCGGGAGGCGGATGGACGCTGATCGACCCGGGGCTGCATACGGAAGAGGCGGTAGCGCTATGGGAAGCGGTGCTGAAGGAACGGCGAATCGGCTTCGGCTCGATCGAGCGCATCGTGCTGACCCATCAGCACCCGGACCATTACGGGCTTGCCGGTTGGTTTCAGGAGCGGAGCGGGGCGCCTGTATATATGTCGCGCGCAGCCCGCGATTACACGCTGCGGCTGTGGGGGCCTAAGCGGTCGTTCGAGACGGATCTGAATGCGCTCTTCAAGGCGCACGGCATGCCGGATGTGCTCCGGGAAGGGATAGCCGGCCACCTGGAAAGCTTCGTGGCGAAGGTGTCCCCGCAGCCGGCGGTCGATTTCATCGAAGCGGGCGGAAGGATCGCGATGAACGGCCTCGAGTGGAAAACGATCGCCGCTCCCGGACATGCCCGCGGCCAGCTTCTGTTCTACCAACGGGAGAGCAAGCGGATCATCTGCGGTGATCAGGTGCTCCCCCGCATTACGCCCAATATCGGACTTGTGCCGGGACCGGATGAGGATAGCAATCCGCTGCGGGCGTTTCTGGATCACCTGACTGAGCTGGCGATGTACGATGTGAAGCTGGCTTTTCCGGGACATCGCGATCCGTTTCCGAATTTCGCGGACCGGATCGCCGAGCTGATCGCCCACCACGAGCGCCGGTTGCAGGAGATTGCCGCTATGCTGGCGGAGCCGCTTACCGGTTATGAGGTATGTATTCGTTTGTTCGGCGCGCGGATTGCGGACGATATGCATCATCTTCGATTCGCCATGGCGGAGACGCTGGCTCATCTGGTCGAGCTGGAGGCCGCCGGCGCAGCCGTACGGACGGAACAGGGCGGCGTCGCCCGGTTTCGCGCAGCGGCTAACATATATTGACAAATGTTAAGACAGGCGTCTATGATTACATATATTAATTTCATAGGCGGTGTAATCGATGAAATATTGTACGCAATGCGGCGTACCGATTGCGGATGATGCCGGAACCGTGTGCGAAAACTGCGGCGGCGGTCAGACGGCGGCGGAAGGGGCGTCATCTTTTCAGACGAACCGGCCGGAAGCCTATGCGGCGCTCGCCCGCAATTACCTTTTCCATCCGTTGCAGGCGCTCGGGGATATGGCCGCTGTTCGTTCGTTTGTCCCCGGTCTGGTCGCAGCCGGCACGGCCGCGCTCATTCTGGCTGTCGTCGTGCTCGTCTATTTGCATCAGACGGTGGGGGCGCTCAGCTTTATTTTTGGCGGATTTGGCGGATTTAACGGATTCGATGTGCCTTACTTCAGTCTGTTTGTCCGCGTATTGTTCGGCGCGCTCCTGCAGTGGCTGCTGCTGTCGGGCGTGATCGTTGGCGGAGCGAAACTGTTTCGGATGCCGGCGGAGAATGTCCAGGCGTTCAATATGGCCGGTTTGACCAAGCTTTATTTCGCGGCTGCCGCGCTGGCCAGCATGGTGCTCGGCTTCATCCACCCTTGGCTTGGCCTTTCCGTTTTGGCCGGGGGTCTCGTGCTGTCAGCGCACGTGCTGTACAAAGGGATGCGGGCGGCTTCCGGCGACGTGCCGTTTTATTTCGTCCCGGCCGTGCTGACCGCCTACTACATCCTGCTGGGGGCGCTGTTCAGGCTGATGTTCTGACGGACAGGCAGCCGCACGGAGGCAGGATCGGAGCAGCATATGCACGTAAGCGGCGTATACGAGTCATAGAAAAGACTGCCAGTTCATTGGAACTGGCAGTCTTTTCTATGACCCGGTTTTTCAGAAGGTCGGTTCGCGCACGTTTAATCGATCGTGTCCTCGCGCTCCGCCTGTTTGCGGTGGGCGATGCGGCTGCTCGCCGAAGCGGCGATCGCGCCGACGATGTCATCAAGGAACGTATGGGTTTGTCCGTCGGTTTTATTGTTCAGCTTAAGCAGAATGCCCGGCTTCAGCTTGTCGATGTAGCCGAAATTAGTGAAGCCGATGCTGCCGTAGACGTTGACAATGGACAGCGCGAGCACCTCGTCGCAGCCATAAAGGCCTTCGTCGTTCCGGATCATCTCCTGCAGCGGGGACATCAGCTTCCCTTCCTCCGCCAAAATATCGAGCTGGATACCGGTGAGCACCGCATTTTGCACTTCGCGTTTCGACAGAACGGCATCGACGTTCTCGAGACATTCCTCTATCGTCAATTCCGGGAAATAATCTTTTTGCAAAAAGTAAGCAAGCTCGGCAATTTCAGTTTTCGTTACGCCGCGCTTGGCAAGCCATTGCTCGGTCGCTTCGGCGACTTGGCGGCTGTCCAGGCTGTATGCTTTCGGTTCGGACATTGGGCAATGCCCCCTTTGACTTATATTTGTTGGACGAAAAGCTGGTCTAAAAATGGGAAGGGCTCGTATACATAGTACTACAAAACGGGAGTTTGTACCAAGCCGCAGCGGCAAATACGATTTTGGGGAGGAAAGGTCGAGATGACGCAATACCGATGGATTCGGCGGACTGCGCTCGCAGGGGCGCTAATGCTACCCGTCTTCATGGCGGGATGCGGGTGGTTGTCGCAGGAAACGAGCAAGGAAATCGATCCGCCACCCGCCGAAAGCGGCAACACGCAGCAAGACGGGCAGATTGACGGGAACGCCGGGGAGCAAGCGCAAGGAGCGGATGACGGACAGTCAGCTGCGACGCAAGGCGACCAAACGCAGTTGACGGTTTATTTGCGGGATGGGAACGGTTATTTGACGCCGGTGACGCTCAATACGGCATTGGAACAGGAAGCGCAGGCCGGTCAGAGGGCGCTCGAAATGATGGTGGAAGGGGGCCGTTACGCCAATCTTCTCCCGGAAGACTTCACGCCGGTACTGCCTCAGGGGACGGAGGTGCTCGGCTACAATCTGGTGAAGGACCAGCAGCTGGCCATCGTCGATTTTTCCAAGCCGTTCACGGAATACAATGCGGAGGATGAGCGCAAAATTGTCGAGGCGGTCACTTGGACGCTCACTTCGCTGCCCGATGTGAAGCAGGTTGAAATCCGCTACGAAGGCGAGAAGCTGAACGAAATGCCGGTTGACGGTTTTCCGCTCGACGAGCCGCTGACCCGTGCCGTCGGTATCAATCTGGAATGGGACGACGGAGTCGATTATACCCGGTCGACGCCGGTGACACTCTATTTCTCCTCCCAGACGGCCGATGCCGAGCAATATTTCGTTCCGGTCACCCGGCTCATTAACCGGACGGACGATACGGCCAAGGCCGCGCTGGAGCAATTGATTGCCGGCCCGCTTGACGGCAGCGACCTGATCGGCGTCATGACGCCCGACGTGCAGGTGAACCGACTGGAGAGCAAAGACGGGACGGTGACCGTAGACCTGCTGGAGCTCGGCTATGACGAGAGTCAGAAGCCGCCGGCGGAAATGCTGGAGGCGGTCGTGCTGTCGCTGGCCGAAAACACCGGAGCGGATAAGGTGCAGATTATGCTGAACGGCAAAACCGGCATTACCGATACGAAAGGGATGTCCTACAGCGAGCCGGTAAGCAAACCGGAGCATGTGAACGCGCTGGAATCGTAACTCTGACTGGCAAGCAAGGAGGGGCATGTCGTTCATGCCTCTTCCTTTCTCTATTGATGCAAATAGATTTTACGAGATGTCTTTGGTAAAATGGGGGAGATTAACGGAGCAATCAGTGACAGAGCAGGAGGCCAGCTACATGAGAACAGACGGTCGGAAACCGGACCAGCTACGGCCGGTCAACGTAACGCTAGGAGTAAACAAATATGCGGAAGGATCCGTACTGATCGAGGTGGGCGATACGCGTGTCGTGTGCACGGCATCCGTCGAGGAGCGGGTTCCCCCTTTCATGAAAGGGCAGGGCAAAGGGTGGATTACAGCGGAGTATGCCATGCTGCCGCGGGCGACGCAGACGCGCAATCAGCGGGAATCGGCAAAGGGAAAACTGTCGGGGCGTACGATGGAGATTCAGCGGCTGATCGGAAGAGCTTTGCGCTCCGTCGTCGATCTGCAAGCATTGGGCGAACGGACGATTACGCTCGATTGCGACGTGCTGCAAGCGGACGGCGGCACCCGCACGACCTCGATCACAGGCTCGTTTCTCGCGCTGGCGCTCGCTGTGGACAAGCTTTCGGGCACGGCGTCGTTTCCCCGCTACCCGATAACCGACTACCTGGCTTCGGTCAGCGTCGGTATCGTCGGCGAGGAGCCGGTGCTGGATCTGCATTATGAAGAGGATTCCAAAGCGAAGGTCGATATGAACGTCGTTATGACGGGAAGCGGCAAGTTCGTGGAAGTGCAGGGAACAGGGGAAGAAGCGCCGTTTTCCCGCTCCGAGCTGGATGCGATGCTCGGTCTGGCGGAGCGCGGCATCCTCCAGCTTGTCGAGCTGCAGAAGCAAACGCTGGGCGAGCTCGGCCGGCGGATCGGGGAGGTGTCGCCATGACGGGCCGCAAGCGGGAAATCGTGATCGCGACGCGAAATCCGGGCAAAGCCCGCGAGTTCGCGCACGCCTTCGCGGCATTGGAGGTTGCGGTGAAAAGCTTGCTTGACTATCCGTCTATTCCGGATATCCCGGAGGATGGTTCGACGTTCGCCGACAATGCGCGCATCAAGGCGAAGACGGCAAGCGAGCTGCTCGGGGTTCCGGCGCTTGCCGACGATTCCGGCTTATGCGTCGATGCGCTGGACGGTGCGCCGGGCGTGTACTCGGCCCGGTACGCGGGCAAAGGAGCGTCGGATGCCGATAACAACGCCAAGCTGCTGGCCGAGCTGACAGGCCGCGGTGCGGAGACGCTCGGCACGCTGCCGGACGGAACGCGGCTGCTCAGCCGGGGGCGGTTCGTGTGCGTGCTGGCGCTGTATGATCCGGAGCGCGGCGCCTTCATCGAAGCGGAAGGAGATGTGGCCGGCTTCATTGCCGACCGTCCGCGAGGCAGCGGCGGCTTCGGCTACGATCCGCTGTTCTGGCTGCCGGAGCTGGGCCGGTCGATGGCAGAGCTGACGCAAGAGGAGAAACGCGCGATCAGCCATCGCGGAAAAGCACTGGAAGCGCTGCTGAACCGGCTGCGGGAACGGTAGCTTGCATGCATGAACGGATCGTTCGTTCGGGTTCTGAACGAGACTGGAGGGTGTTTGCCGTGTGCTGGGCTCAAGCTGGCCGTTGCAGTCACGCGGCGACTTCGACCGGTCACCGGACTGGAAGACGATCTGCACGACCCGGGAGTAATATTAAGTATGAAGTTTATCGCAGGCTGATCGAAAAGGTAGTAAAAAGTGCGAACCCCAAGCGAACATGATTTTCCCGGGAGATTCGCACCCCTTGCTGTGCCTGGCTTTTTAGCCATTTCCGGCAGGTAAATCGCTGTTATAGGACGAGGCAAAATGGGGTTTCGCGAAAACGGGCGTAGAAACCCTTGCTGCTCAAGGGTTTTCACGCCATACTGTCGCTCCCCGTGCGGGAGCGTGGATTGAAACTACGATCGGCACTTGCCAGATGCGGAAGTCGTGGCGTCGCTCCCCGTGCGGGGGAACGACCGATAAGTGGAACTGGTAGAAAGCGGTTTCGTAAAGAGTCGATCGCCTCCTAAATTGAAGAGGGTATACTTTGGAGCATGTTGTTGCGGGCTCCGGATTCGTCGGTGTGAATTCGGTCCAGTATTGATGCTTCCGAGCTATTCGGGAAATGCGGAACTTCGAAATTATAGTTCGGAATTTGTTTTCTGCGAAAAATGAATATGTGATATATTTGGATGTATCTCAAGCCTCTACACGACCGAACCAATCTGGTGCGAATGTGAAGCTCCCATAAAAACCCCGGATCCTTCGCACCTCGAAATTTGTCGAAAAAGAGAGATTTTAAGATGATTCATTAAAAGTCAATCGTAGATTTATACGAAAATGGCATTGAATAATGCAAAATGCAGTATAATTGATGCCCTATTGAGATTGATTGCCCCTTTTTTGCTGTCGCTCCCTACACGGGAGCGTGGATTGAAACAAAAGCGTCCGTACCTCGTAATTGAACGTCTGAATGTCGCTCCCTACACGGGAGCGTGGATTGAAACACCGACGTCGTTACGTTCGAACGCAAATCGCGCGCGTCGCTCCCTACACGGGAGCGTGGATTGAAACTTTACTGAACGTTTCGATGACGCGCTTTTCCGTTTGTCGCTCCCTACACGGGAGCGTGGATTGAAACAACGACTAACGGTTGAGGATGCCATACCAATAAGACGTCGCTCCCTACACGGGAGCGTGGATTGAAACCTGTCAGTGGCAACCCATCCGATGTAGTGTCTATCTTGTCGCTCCCTACACGGGAGCGTGGATTGAAACACCATCCCAACCGATAATCTTTAATCGTATAACCGAGGTCGCTCCCTACACGGGAGCGTGGATTGAAACTCCCGATCTTTCAGCCGGCGCTTGTTGCCGGACTCGTCGCTCCCTACACGGGAGCGTGGATTGAAACCGGTCCGTAGACATATGCACGATCTTGGCCAGTGTCGTCGCTCCCTACACGGGAGCGTGGATTGAAACACCCCTTCGTTAAATACGTTACCTTCCGAAACTACGTCGCTCCCTACACGGGAGCGTGGATTGAAACAACGTATCAACCGAATTTAAAACGAAGGAGTGAACGTCGCTCCCTACACGGGAGCGTGGATTGAAACACCGATGTCTGAATGTTCAGCCCGCCCTCGCCCTTCGTCGCTCCCTACACGGGAGCGTGGATTGAAACGGAATTGAACGAAGAATCAGCGGCCTGGGTCGCGGAGTCGCTCCCTACACGGGAGCGTGGATTGAAACGATAACGCTACCGACTAGCGCGATCCTTTCGTCGTCGCTCCCTACACGGGAGCGTGGATTGAAACAGGCACAACGTTAAGCGGAGAATATAGCGTTCAATGTCGCTCCCTACACGGGAGCGTGGATTGAAACGTTATGCAACAGGTGCCATGCGAAGATTGATCATAGTCGCTCCCTACGCGGGAGCGTGGATTGAAACGGATATACCGGATCGTACGGCACAAAGCCTTCGACGTCGCTCCCTACGCGGGAGCGTGGATTGAAACGCAGCGGGCGGAGCTGCTTTTTATCGACGACATGTGGTCGCTCCCTACGCGGGAGCGTGGATTGAAACCGCAAGATGAGGAGCTAGGCCATGAACTCGCTGCGTCGCTCCCTACGCGGGAGCGTGGATTGAAACATCGTTATGACGTCGCCAGTGTCATTCCGAAAGTGGTCGCTCCCCCCGCGGGAGCGTGGATAATATCACGCTACCGCAAAACTCTTCAAATCGGCACAAATGAGCCGTTCCCCAGAAAAACTACCTAACTGACTTGCCATCTTCTCCAACTCCATCTATCATAGAAGCAACGTTGAAATGCCTGAAACGAGGGGAAACGGATGGAGCACCAAGGACAGGGATTGCCGTCGCAAGCGTTGCGCGGAATACCGGAATTGAAGTATGTCAATGCGGACAATGTGGCGCGGTATCGCGCGATTATGCGTTTTTTCTATCAGGAATATAAGCGGTTGAAATACTGGCTTAAGCCGGAAGAAGTCTACGAAACGATGAAGGCCTGGAACATATGGCCGGACTATACGCAGGAGATGTGCCATCATGATCTCGAGCAACTGGTTGAATGGCAAAACTTGACCGCTCGCCACGATGGCGGGCGGTCTTCCACGTTGGAAGAATATTTGAAGAAAAAAATGCAATATTCCCTTCGTCCGTATTCGATCGAAATCGAGCGTTTGCTGGAAAATTTGGAGAAGGTGACCGGCTACGGCGGATCGCTCGAAGCGTCTCTTTTCGACACGATTGCCGAGAAGCTGTTCGCGATCCGGCGCGACGCGGACCGGTGGCAGCCGGAAGAGGCGCTCGAGCTGTGGAATGTGCTGTACCGGTCGTTCGTTAGTCTGCACGAGAACGCAGCAGATTACATCGCCAGCCTGCAGACGGCAAAAGCGGAAGAGATGATGGTGACGGAAGCGTTCCTCGTTTTCAAGGAGAAACTGACCGATTATTTGCAAAATTTCGTGCAGGCGCTTCAGCGCAGCGCCTATAAAATAGAAGGAAACCTGCTGCGCATTAACGATACGGTCCGGGATCTGTTTCTGGAAAAAGTGGTGGAAGGCGAGCTCGCCAAACCGCGGCTGGAGGAAGGTCCGGATAAAGAGGAATGGATGGAAGAGCTGCAACGCGGCTGGGCGAATATCCGGCGCTGGTTTATCGGGGAAGGGAACACGCCAAGCGAGCTGACGCTGCTGGAAAGAGCGACCAAAGATGCGATCGCGCGCATCGTCCGCAGCGCCATCCGTATTCAGGAGCGCAAGCGTGCGGGGCTTAGCCGCAAAAAAGAGCTCGAGCATCTGGCACGCTGGTTCGCCTCCCTCGATTCGGTGGACGATGCGCATCGATTGGCCGCTTTTGCGTTCGGCCTGTTTCCGACGCGGCATCTGCAAGGAGAAGACTTGCGGGATTCCGACCGGGCGGACATGTCTTCCTGGGAGGAGCGTCCGATGGTGCGGATGCTGCGTTCGCGCAGCCGCAAACGCGGCGAAAGGCTTCAGTCTGATCCGGTGCGCGACAACGAAGAAAGGAAGCGGCGCGAGCGGGAGGCGTACCGGATCCGGCAGGCGGAAGAAATGCGGATGATCGAAGCGATGCTGGAGCGGGGACGGGTCCGGATATCGGAGATGGGCGTCGTAACGGCCAAGGAACGTCTGCGGCTGCTCCAATGGATCGGCCGTTGCATGACGGCGGGCAAAACGTATACGTTCGTGACGCCCGAAGGCGTGCGCATAAGGATGAGTAACCCGCGGACGGACAAACGGACGATTTTATACGCCGAGGACGGAGAGCTGGAGATGGCGGATTACGAGCTGCACTTCATGCTGACGAATACGGCGGCGGCGCTGGAAGCGGCGGCATCCGTGGAAGAAAGGGGAGATCAATAGCATGGCTTCCGGAGCATTGCGAAGAGCGGTCAGAAAGGAACGTAATGCGGAGCAACTTGCCGAGCGGAAGCGGGCGTGCATGCATGCGCTGCTGAACCGTCCGTGGGTAACGAAGGAAGACGATCCCGATTTGTACTTCGCGATCAAAGATCATTACGAGGAATTGCGGGACTGGTTTATGGACAAGGCGGGGTTCCCGCTGATCGTGACCCGGTCGATGGCCAAGCTGGACAAGACGCCGGTGAAAGCTTTTCCGTGGATGGGATTTGCGGAGTTTCGCGAAACATCGGATTATGTCTTTTTCACATACGGTTTATGGTATTTGGAAGGAAAAACGGAGCTGGACCAGTTTCTGCTTTCCGATATTGTCGAAGAGGTTCGCGAGCAGATGCTTGGAGCGGGCTTGGAAGCGGATTGGCGCAACTACTATCATCGCTTGTCCATGGCCCGTGCGCTCAAAAAGCTGCGCTCGCTCGGCGTGCTGTACAGTGTCGACGGAGACGAAAGCTTCTGGGCGCAGGACGCGGAGCGCAACGCCCTGTACGAATGCTCACCGCTGGCCCGGTATGTGCTTCGGCGCTTTCCACGCGACCTGACCGAATGTTCGCGTATTGAGGAATTGACAGACCCGATTCCTTACGCGGATACGCAGGACGGCCAGTCGATGAGGCGCAGGCATCGCGTCTACCGACGGCTGCTGCTCGAACCGGTCGTTACGGATCGTCAATGGGACGAAGAAGATTTGAATTATGTGCTGTGGCAGCGGCGGGCAATTATTGATCAATTGGAGAAAACGTTCGGCTGGGTCGGCAGGCGCTATCGCGAGGGGCTGTTGTTCTTTCATCCGGAACTGACGGGCGAGGGGGAGCTGTTCCCGACGCTGTCGGCTGCTTCGGACCTGGCGTTGCTGGCGGCCGGCGAAATCCGCAGGCAATTGGCGGAAGGAGGCGGACTGTATACGGAGGACAACGGAACGATCCGGCTAACGAGAGCAGAAATGGAGACGATCATGTACCGGCTGCAGTCCAGACATAAAGAATATTGGAGCAAAGAGCTGCGGGAATCCGCATCGCAGGAACTGGCGGAGCTATGTATGAACCATTTGGCGGAATGGGGGCTCGGGGAATGGGAAAGCGAAGCTTCGTTTCTCGTATCTCCGGTGCTGGGCCGGTGGAATGCGGATTATGCCAATTCCGATTTTGATGCGTAATGGGGAGAGGATAGGCGATGGAGCAAACGACAGTCGGAACGACGGAACGGACAGCGGAGCTCGGGACGGCATCAATGCGTCGGGCGGATGGCGCGCAGCCGCCGGACAGATGGCAGATGAACCGGGTCGGCATTCTGAATTTTTGGTATTACGACGAAGAAGAATTTCAGCTGGAGGACGGCCGTCTCATTCTTCGCGGAGCGAACGGCTCGGGCAAATCGGTTACGATGCAAAGCTTCCTGCCGCTCGTGCTCGACGGCGACAAACGTCCCCACAGGCTCGACCCGTTCGGTTCGCGCGACCGCCGGATCGAGTACTATTTGCTCGGCGAGGATGACGACGGCAAAGGCAAGACGGATGCGACCGGCTATCTGTGGATGGAATTCCGGCACGGACGGACGGGCGCTTTCAAGACGATCGGTATCGGACTGAGAGCGCGGCGCAACGCTTCGCAGGTGCAATTCTGGGGGTTTGTACTGGAGGACGGCCGGCGCATCGGGCGGGACTTCTGGCTGTACGACCGCAACCGATGGCTGGAGGACCAGGTGCGTATACCGCTTGACCGCAAGGAACTGGAGGGGAAAATCGGTTCCGGGGGCATGGTCGTTCAGGATCAGAAGTCGTATCAGGACCTCGTAAACAAGCAAATTTTCGGCTTCGCGGATATCGAGGCTTTTCAGGATTTGCTTCAGCTTATGATCCAACTGCGGAGCCCGAAGCTTTCAAAAGATTTCAAGCCTTCGGCGATATACGAAATTTTGCACCAGGCGCTGCCGCCTCTGATGGAGGAAGAACTGCGGCCGCTGTCGGAAGTACTGGAAGATATGGACCAAATGGCCGACCGTCTGGACGAGATCCGAAGGCATCGCGGCGAGATGGTCAGGCTGCAGGAGCGGTACGATTTTTACAACAAGCATATTCTTTATACGAAGGCGGGAGAACTGCTGGAAAACCACGCTTCTTACAAGGAAGTGGCTGCCCGGGTGAAGGCGTCGGAGACGGCGCTGGAGCAAGCGGAGCGGGAGAAGGAAGCGGCGGCGGCGGAGCGTGCCGATATACAACGCAGGCTGCAGGACATCGCCTTGGAGCGGGAGCTGCTGGAGAAGCATGAGGCGATCGGCAAGCAGCGGGAATACGAGGCGGCTGCGAAAGCGCTCGAAGATACGGAGCGGCAGCTGGAGCGTTCCCGGGACAAGGCGCAAAAAGCCCGCATCAGGCAGGATCGACTGCAGCGCGAGCAGGAGGAGGCGGCCTCAAGCAGAGACGCTTCCGAGCGGATACAGCGGGAAACGCTGGACGAGATGGAGCAGATGGCGGGCGAGATGGAGTTTGCCGAGCATGCGGTATACCATCGCTATTGGACGCCGAATGTGCCGGAAGACGACGCCTGGAAGGATGCATGGCGCCGGGATATCCGCCGTCATCGCGAGCGGGTCGAGCTGGCGCTGGTCAAGGCGGCAGAGGAGCGCGAAGCTGCGTCGATGGTGAAGGAGCGGGAGATCGAGCTTGGCGAAGCGAGCCGGGTGCGGGATGAAGCGGAACGCGAGCGCGCCGAGCGGGAAAAGCGGCTCGAGGAAGCGAAGGAGCGGCTGAAGGATGCGATCGTCGTCTGGAGGGACGGATTGAAGGAGCTCGAATTCGGCGACGAAGCGATAAGGGAAACGTTCGGCGCGATTCGGAATTACGGACCGGAGCAGCCGTCGCTTGAGCTTGTGCGAGCGCCGCTGCTGCAGCGCTATGCAGTCGGCCGCGATGCGCTTGTCGAACGGAGGCTTGGCTTCGAGCGGCGCCGGGACGAGCTGTTGGAGCAGAAGCGCAGGCTGGAAGAAGAGAAACGCAGCTGGGAAGAGAGCCGCGAGCCGGAACCGCCCCGCAGCGAAGCGAGGGAAAACTTCCGGCGCGGTAAAGCCCGGGCGGGTGCTCCGCTCTACGCCTTGTGCGACTTTCGGAAGCAGGTTGGCGAAGAGGAGCGGGCGCGCATCGAGGAAGCGCTGGAACGCGCCGGTCTGCTGGACGCCTGGATTTCGCCGGATGGCCGGCTCGAAGATTGCGGCAGCGGCGACGAAGAGGCGTGGATCGTCCCGAAACCAATCGAATTCGGGTATACGCTTGCCGACCTGCTTGTAGCCGATCCGCCGGAGGAAAGCGGCGTGACGGCTGAAATGGTTGATGCGGTGCTGAGAAGCTTTTTATGGGACGAAGGAAGCGCTCTGCAAGACGGCGCCGACTGGCATGGCATCATCGCGGCGGACGGCTCGTACCGGCTCGGTCCGTTGGCCGGCCGTTCGCGGGTGAAGGTGCGTGCGGAATATATCGGAAGAGAGACGCGCAAGCGAACACGAATGTTTGAAATCGCCCGGCTTGCCGAAGCGATCGCCGCGGTGGAGGCGGAGCTGCATGAGGTGCAGCTGTCGATCGACGGGCAGCGGGAAGCGGAGAGCCGGCTTGCCGAAGAGCGCGACCGGTTCCCGGATGGAACCGAATTGACAGATGGGCTGCGGGCGCTGCAGGAGGCCGGTTATCGTCTGGAGGCCGCGCTCCGTCATGAGGAGCGGGCTCTGGAGCGGTTCAAAGCGAAATCGGAGGAATGGCGCGAGCTGCAAAGGCAGCTCCATGAGCTGACCGCCGGTTGGTCGAGGCTGAAGCGCGAGAAGGAGCTGGCCGAAGCGGCAAGCGTTATTCGAGAATACGAAGGTGCGTTGTCGGAACTGCATTCCTTGTGGCGTCAATATCGGGATGCGAGTGCCGCTTGGGAGCGGCTGGGGGATGAGCTTGAAACGACCGCTCTCGAGTTGGAAGACGAAGAAGCGCAGATGGATGAGCTCGACGAGCGGAGACGGGATCAGCGGGCGCAGACGGAAACGCTGCGGAAGCTGATCGAAGAGTTGGGCCTTGCCGATGTGGCACGAAGACTGGAGGAGATAAGAGCCGAGCAAACCGCGCTGGTGAAGCGTAACCGGGAGCAGGAGCGGCTGCTCGATGCGGCGAAGGACAAAGCCGCCCGGGCGGAAGCGCAGCTTGCGCTGCTGAGCGAGCAGGCGGAAGGCAGGAAGCTCGGGCTGGATCGTGCGACCGTGCAACTGTGGACCGAGCTGCGCCGGGGCCTCGTGCCGGAATGGCGGGAGGAGCTGCGGGAGGAATGGCCGGGTGATGAGCGCAACGATGCGGAGCCGTTTGCGGCACAGCCTCCGGAAGGGGATGCCGCCTGCCAGCTGGCCAGGGAAATTCGCCGCCGGTATGAGCCGCTGTTCGCGGGACGCAACGCGGAAAATATTACGAATCGTCTGCTGGAGCAATTTACGGCCGCCCGGATGATGCTGACCGAATATGTGCTGCAGACGACCGACGATGAAACGACGGGACGCATTTTGATCCATTCGATGCGTGACCCGCATCGGCCGCTGCCGCCCCAGACGCTTCTCGATGAACTGGCAGAGCAGGAAGCGGAGCAAAGCGCTCTGCTCAGCGAGAAGGACCGGGAACTGTATGAGGAAATTATTTTGCGCAGCGTCGGCAAGGCGATTCGGCAGCGGATTCACCGGGCTGAACAGTGGGTGCGCGAGATGAACAAGCTTATGGAAGAGCGGGATACCTCGAGCGGCCTGAGGCTGCGACTGGAATGGGAGCCGAAGCCGGCGTCGGGCGAGCAGCAGCTGGACGTGTACGATCTCGTAGAGATGCTCAAGCGCGATTCCCACCGGCTGCGGGAAGACGAGATCGATGCGATGATCGAACATTTCCGCGCGCAAATCGCGGGAGCCAAACAGTCCGCCGAGGAAGAACAAGAGTCGCTTCGGCAGCATTTGTACCGTGCGCTCGATTACCGGAATTGGTTCTACTTTGAGCTGAAATACAAAAAAGGCGAGCAAACCGGCTACCGTCCGTTGACCGACGCACGTTTCAACGTGCTGAGCGGAGGCGAGAAGGCGATGGCGATGTACATCCCGCTGTTCGCGGCGACGTGGTCGCGGTATTCCGACGCGCGCAGCGACGCTCCCCGGCTCATTTCGCTGGACGAGGCGTTCGCGGGCGTAGACGAGGAAAATATGCGCGACATGTTCAAGCTGCTGACGGATATGGGCTTCGACTATATGATGACGTCCCAGGTGCTGTGGGGCTGCTTCGATACGGTTCCGAAACTGGCGATTTACGAAATATACCGGCCGAAGGACGTCGATTTCGTCACATTGTTCCGCTACCGTTGGAACGGCAAGCGGCGGGAATATGTGGAAAACGTCAGAACAGAGTAGTCGGGTGGATGTGCTGCATATTTGCAGCAACGCTCGGCTAGATGACTGGCTGGCAGTCGTCAAGGCGCATAGTCGGAAGTTCGGGCTAGATGCAAGACAGATGTTTGCAAATTGTCCGGTATATAACGCGGTTAGACAGAGGGCAAGCGGGTGACGGCATGAACGGTTTTCAAGGATTTAACAGAGAGGATCGGACAAACGGATTACGGGCTGACCGGGGGGAGCGGGCGAAAGCTTATTTCTCCCGCCCCGGTTTCGAGCGGCCGCTGCAAGCGATATGGGATCGCTACGCGAGTTTCGGGAAAGCGAGAGGGAACGCGGTCGTCCGCAATGCGACACCGGAAGAGTGCGAAATGGTGAACTCGTTCATGGGGTGGAATGTGAAACCGGGCGGCGACATTCGGCTTCCTCTTGCGGCGTTCGAGCGGGAATTGCTGGAATCCGCCTTCGCGATGACGATCGAAGAGCTGCACGCGGTGCTGACCGGCGAACCGTTGCTGACGAAATCGGACCGGCAGCAGCTTGACCGGCAGGAATGGGAGGAGTTGTTCCGGATCGTCAAAGGGAAGCTGGAGCGGGAGGAGGGGCTGCTTCATCCGGTTGTGGCGGATTGGCTCGAACAATTGAAGGCGGGAAAGGCGGACGGTTACCGGATGCTCCGGGAGCTGTGGCGGCAATACGCGCAGGATGCCGAGCGCGAGCTAGCGAACGCTGCCGCGGCATGGAATTTGCTGCTGGCGAGACATCTTGGTTCGGAACAGCGTTTGGAGCAGAGTTCGATGCAATCGATAGAGCCGTTGCTGGGCGGTTTGCGATCTGATGATTCGCGTCTTGACGGCTCGCTTGACAGGAGCGGCCCGGCGTCGCCGAGCGACGGTTTGCATCCGATCCGTTTGCCGGTGCTGGCCGCGCTCGCCACGGGCAACCCGCATGCGCTGGACAGGAACGTCCCGGCTGGCCGGTTGCTGTTTCAGGCGCTGCGTGTATCGGCGCGGCGAGCCGTGCCGGAACCAGGACAAGATCAAGAAAGTGAAGTAAGATGCCGAGCAGACCGGATTGGCCAAGTAGATCGTACGGGGCAAGCGGTGAATGCCGCTGACAGTGCCGAAGCCATAGCCGGCTCAGATTCCGATTCTGATTTCGAATCAGAATCTGCAGGTACTCCGGAACGCGACAGCTCCATTGAAGAGCCGGAAGCGTCGGCGATCGAAGCTGACAGTCTGGCGTCACGGGAGATTTACCGGGTCGCGGGCATTGCGGACGACGATATCTCGACGTTCGTTCATGTTTTCATCCCTTGGGAGTCGGGCGGGCTGTCTATTCTGTCTTTACGACAGATCGAAAGGATGAAGCAAGTACCGTTTGCCGGTGATCTGTATGTGGTTGAGAATCCGGCTGTATTTTCTACGTTGATCGATATGACCGAGCGATGGCTGGAGAAGGGGGGAGCGTTTCGCCTTTCTGTCGACGGTCCCGCGCTGCTTTGCACAAGCGGTCCGGCAAGCGCCGCGGCGCTTCGACTGTTGGATCGGTACGTCCAGGAAGGCCCGAGGTGCGGTACGCTGTACTATTCGGGCGATTTTGACGTGAAAGGGATCGAAATCGGGAATGTGCTGGCGGCCAGATATCAAGGGCAGTTCAGATCATGGCGGTTCGATTCTCAAAGCTACGCAGCCGGAAGCCGCAGCTCCAACCGGGAAGGCGTCCGGTTTTCCGATGAAGAACGCAACCGGCTGAAACAAATGGGAGCCGTGTGGGATGACTCTCTTTGCAGAGCGATGAGCGGAATCGGACGAAAGCTGTTTCAGGAAGAGCAGATCGCTTTCTACATGGAAGATTGGATGTGCGCTTTGGAGCATGCCGTTGCGGGAGTTTCGGATTCTTCGAAGTGAGTATTATACCGTTTGGTGGTTCCGAGTTATTCAGGAAATGGGCGGCCTCGAAATTATTGTTGAATTTTGATTCCGGTGCAAGTTGGATATGTGATATATTGAATGTATCACAGGGAAAACTTACTATCGAAAATTTCGTCCCTGAATGTAGGTGCGAATGTGAAGCTCCCATAAAAACCCCGGGTCTTTCGCACCTCGAAATTTGTCGAAAACGAAGGTTTTTGAGACGATTCCTTAAAAGTCAAGCGTAAATTTATATAAAATTGGCATCGAAAATGGAAAAAAGCAGTGTAATTGATGTCTTATCGAGATGGATTGACCTCTTTTTGCTGTCGCTCCCCATGCGGGAGCGTGGATTGAAACATAACGGTAAGCGTCGCTCCCCATGCGGGAGCGGTCGCTCCCCATGCGGGAGCGTGGATTGAAACTTTCGCAATGCGTTCTTTATCGTCTTCCGTCAGTGTCGCTCCCCATGCGGGAGCGTGGATTGAAACTCAAACCGCGTCGTTGTTGGCGCAACGATACGGAGTCGCTCCCCATGCGGGAGCGTGGATTGAAACCAACGGCGAATATTTAGCGTGCGCACCCGCTATATCGTCGCTCCCCATGCGGGAGCGTGGATTGAAACCGTGGAAAGAAACGGAAGCCTACGCGAAATTTAGTCGCTCCCCATGCGGGAGCGTGGATTGAAACGTCACGCTTGGCACTGAAAGAGCCGGGTCCCGGGGTCGCTCCCCATGCGGGAGCGTGGATTGAAACGTATTTATGCAGCGAAGGCGGCGGATTAACTCAATGTCGCTCCCCATGCGGGAGCGTGGATTGAAACCTCGACAAGCCAGGACGCAGTTGACTGTCCAATGTCGCTCCCCATGCGGGAGCGTGGATTGAAACTGACCATGTTTGACAACGGCAAACCTTTGACGCAATGTCGCTCCCCATGCGGGAGCGTGGATTGAAACCTGCGGCATGTCGAAATGGCGTTCGCCAAGGAGAGTCGCTCCCCATGCGGGAGCGTGGATTGAAACAAGCAGCGTAAAGGGCGTTGGGGTCGAAAGGAGAGCGGTCGCTCCCCATGCGGGAGCGTGGATTGAAACATAACGATATTGAACGCCATGTGCAAGCTTAACCGTCGCTCCCCATGCGGGAGCGTGGATTGAAACCCGGTAAACCTCTCGTACTTTTGCCGTATACGAAGTCGCTCCCCATGCGGGAGCGTGGATTGAAACGCCTTTGGAGCAACCACCGAAATAAAGATATTTACTGGGCGCTCCCCATGCGGGAGCGTGGATTGAAACTCGTTACGCCGACGACGGGCTTCGGGAAAATACCGGAGTCGCTCCCCATGCGGGAGCGTGGATTGAAACCTCGCGTTCGCGGTCGAGTTCGGAGAGGAGAAAGCGTCGCTCCCTATGCGGGAACGATAAAGCTCAACCACTAACTTGACGACCGTTTCCAATGTCCCCCCATGGTAGTATGGATTAAAATCCAGTCTTCCCTTCCACTCAAGTGATCCCCCATGATGAAGTAAAAATATAAAGATTTCCAAAAAATACGATAGATTTGGGAGGAAAAAATCTAACGATGTCGTACATATAAATCAATAGTCTCATTTTTAAACGATGTCCCTTATCAAAATTAGCCTTAAAGACCTTGTTTTTCGGAGGTGCTATGGACTACATTGCTCACATCCGTGAAAAGGACGGAAAAATTCAGACGACAACCGAACATTCGATTGAGGTAAAGCAAGCTTGCGAGGATTCCGGCAGCAAGATCGGTCTCCGGTATCTGGCCGGACTCTCCGGGTGGCTTCATGATATGGGGAAAAATACCCTGTCATTCAAATCGTATATTGAAGAGGCGGCGGCAAACCCGGACAATCCTCCGCGCAGAGGTTCGGTCGATCATTCGACGGCGGGGGGCAAATTATTGTACGACCGGTTCCACCGGGGAGCAAAGACATCATTAGACAAATTAACGGCGGAATGTGTTGCCAACTGCATCATTTCTCATCATCAAGGCCTGCGGGATTTTTTGGATCCGCAATCATCGTCGCCATTTCTCGACAGAGTCGCCAACAAAGAGTTGCCGGACTACGAGCAGGCCAAAGCCGTTTTTCTCCGAAGCGTCGGCGATGCCGAGTTCGAACAATACTTTGCTGAGGCCAGGAAGGAATTGGCGGAGGTTTTGGAGCGGATTCAAAAACATGCGCTTCCCCCGATCGTTTTCTCGCTCGTCATGAAATACATATTCAGTTGTTTGATCGACGCCGATCGGACCAATACAAGACAATTCGAAGAGGATGAAGCCCCGGAGGCGCCGTTCGACAGTACAGCGTTTTTCAACCGTTGCTACGATTTATTGATGAAGAAAATTAGGGGATTTGACCGTGATCGGAACGCCAGTCATCCGATCAACCGGCTAAGACGGGAGATGTCCGATCAGTGCGAAGCTTTTGCGTTGGAACGGCCGTCCGGAATCTATACATTGTCGATTCCAACGGGAGGAGGCAAAACGCTGGCAAGCCTCCGTTATGCCATCAAGCACGCAATCGCCACCGGGAAAGAAAGAATCGTATACATCGTTCCGTACACGACGATTATCGAGCAGAACGCAGCCGAGATACGGGATATTTTGCAGGAGCACGATCTGATATTGGAGCATCATTCCAATGTTGTGGAGGAGATCGGGGAGGAGACGGAAGATTACGACGTTCGTAAGAAAAAAATCCGGCTGGCCAGAGACAATTGGGACCGGCCGATTATTTTTACGACGATGGTGCAGTTTCTGAACACGTTTTACGCCAAAGGAACGCGAAATATCCGCAGAATGCATCGTTTGGTCAATTCCGTGTTGATCTTCGACGAAGTGCAATCCGTACCGCTCAAGAGTATTTCCTTGTTCAACGCGGCGCTTAACTTCCTGCATTTTTTCGGCCGGTCCAGTGTCGTGCTTTGTACGGCCACGCAGCCGGCGCTCGATTACGTCAAACATCATCTTCGGTTGTCCGAACGGCCCGAGATGATCGGCAGTCTGGACAAAGTCGCACAACGTTTCAAGCGGGTGGAAATCGAAGACCGGACCGAGCCGGAAGGGTGGGGGGCCGAACGATTAGCCGAATTTGTCGGGGAGCGGCTGGAAGAGGTTCGCAGCGTCCTCGTCATCCTCAATACCAAAACGGCGGTACGGAAATTGTTTGACCGGCTTGCGAAGGATCCGAGAACCGGTGAAAGCGGCACGAGGCTGTTCCATTTAAGCACGAATATGTGCGCAGCGCACCGCAAAAATGTATTGGCAGAAATGATAGCGGCGCTTGAAGCCGAGGAACGGGTTGTCTGCGTTAGTACGCAGTTGATTGAAGCGGGGGTCGATATCAGCTTTGAATGTGTAATCCGGTCGCTCGCCGGTCTGGACTCCATCGCACAGGCGGCGGGGCGGTGCAACCGTCACGGCAAAGACGCGATCCGCAAAGTTTATATCGTGAAATCCGCCGATGAAGTGTTGACGCGGCTGCCGGAGATGAAGACCGGAGCCCAGATAACGGAGCGGCTGCTGTACGAGTTTCGTCAAAGTCCGGAACGCTTCGGTCATGAATTATTATCTGCAGCGGCGATGAACGCCTACTTCCGGTATTTCTTTCATCAAATGAAAGAGGAAATGGACTACCCGATCCCCCAACTGGATCATAAAATGTTTGATCTGCTTAGCGCCAACAAAATGTACTATGAGGCATACAAGAACAAACATGGACGCGCCCCGGAAATATTAAGCCGCTCGTCGTTCGCAACGGCGGAACGGTATTTCGAAGCGATCGGCAACGCGGCAGCCTCGGTATTGGTTCCTTACAACGAGGACGCGGAATCGCTGATTCTGGATTTGAACGGAGAATTAGATAGCCGAAAGCTTGGCGATTTGTTGCGCAAGGCTCAGAAATATGTGGTCAACATCTATGATCACGAGATGCGCAAGCTGATCCGGAATGAGGATGTTTATCCGTTGCTGCATGGCCACGTGTTGGCTCTGCGCAAAGTCGCATATTCCGATCTGGCAGGTGTCGAAACGGATGGCGAAGGCGAGTGGGAGACAGCCGTCATATAGCAGCGGATTTCCGATTGATAAGAAGGTGGTGAAAAAATGCGAAACCAGATCGAATTTGAGGTGTATGGCAATTATGCGCTCTTTACCGATCCGTTAACGAAAATCGGGGGCGAGAAGTTTTCCTATCAAATTCCGACCTATCAGGCATTGAAGGGCATTGTAGAATCTATATACTGGAAACCTACTATTATATGGTATATAGATGAGGTCCGCGTTATGAATCCCATTCAGACCGAGTCCAAAGGCATTCGTCCGATCGAGTACAACGGTGGAAATACATTGGCCTACTATACGTATCTCAAAGATGTAAGGTACCAGGTACGGGCCCATTTCGAGTTTAATCCGCACCGCGAAGATTTGGTACACGACCGGAACGAGCATAAGCACCATAACATCAGCAAAAGAGCGTTACAAGCTGGCGGGCGACGGGATATTTTTCTGGGAACGCGCGAATGCCAGGGCTATGTCGAACCGTGCGTGTTTGGCGAAGGAGCTGGCTTCTATGACCAAACGCCGGAAATCGATTTTGGCATCATGGTTCACGGCATCAATTACCCGGACGAAACCGGAAGGCAGGAGCGGGAGACCCGCTTGTGGAGAGCCAAGATGGAATACGGCATCATTCGCTTTATCCGCCCCGAAGATTGCACGCTCATTCGCAAGACCGGCGAGGGGACGATAAAGCCGTTCGATACCTCCAATATCCAACCGGTAGATGCCATGTATCAAGAACTATTTGCGGATGGAGGGGCGTGAATGACTTGGTTGGCGCAATTAAACAAGACCTACGAGAATCATTCGCATGCCGTCGGTCAATTCGAAAAAAAATGGAACGATCGTGAATATGCGCTGATCCCGGTCTCCCATACGACGCAAAGTGCGCATATCGAGGTCCATTTGGACGATCGGGGCCATTTTGTATCGGCCAATGTGGTGGACAAGAACGAGGCCAACACGATCATTCCTTGCACCGAGGCTTCCGCCAGCCGGACAAGCAAGCCTGTTCCGCATCCTTTGTTCGACAAGCTGATGTACGTGGCGGGCGACTTTGCAAAGTATTGCGAAGAACCCAAAGGTACGCCATACGAAGATTATATGGCTCAACTGTCGGACTGGTGCGAATCGCCTGCGGCGCATCCCAAAGTGAAGAGCGTATATACATATCTTCGCAAAGGAACGTTGATGGAAGATCTCATTAATTATAAAGTGCTGTGGCTTGACGGGCAGGGCAAGCTGGCGGATAAATGGACGGAAGAACTGGAAAACCGGTACGGCGAGCGGCCGGAAATATTCAAAGTGATCGCTTCGGATCAGAGCTCGGCGTTTGTCCGATTTGCCGTCCATGTGCCAGGTGACGTCGAACCTCGGTTATGGCGGGATATGTCCGTTCAAAATTCTTTTATTCAATACTATGAAATGAAGCTGACGGATTACGATTTGTGTTACGTTTCCGGCCGTGAGCTTCCTTATGCGGACAAGCATGCATCACGTATCCGCAACTCGGCGGACAAGTCCAAGCTGATCTCCGCTAACGACACGGACGGTTTTACGTTTCGCGGACGTTTTCGCACGAGCCGGGAGGCGGCCGCAGTTGCGTACGATGTGTCGCAGAAAGCGCACAATGCGTTGAAATGGCTGATCGACAAGCAGTCTTTCACGATTGACGGCAAAGTGTTCCTCGTATGGGGAACCGAAAATCTGAACGTTCCCGATCCGTTCGCCGATTCGTTCACCTTGTATGACCATGAGGACGAAACTCAAGGCATTGGGGATAGCACGCACAAGGAGTTCGCGAAGCGGATCCGGCTGGCGATTAACGGTTACCGTTATGACGGCGATTATAAATCAGAAGTCATCGTCATGGTACTGGATGCGGCTACGCCCGGGCGGATGTCGATTGTCTATTATCGCGACATGAACAAAGAACTTTTCCTCAATCGCTTGCAATATTGGCATGAAAGCTGCTTCTGGCTGCATCGTTATCGTAAAGATTCGGAGAATCGTACCGTTTCGTTCGTCGGAGCGCCGGCTGCCCGCGACATTGCCTTTGCCGCCTATGGTCCGCAGGCCAACGACAAAGTGGTCAAGGGACTGATTGAGCGAATGCTGCCCTGTATCATTGATGGGCGTAAAATCCCGTTTGATATTGTGCGCAGTGCGATCCACCGCGCTTCCAATCCGGTGGGGATGGAAGAGTGGGAATGGGAGAAGACGCTCAGCATCGCTTGCGCGCTCGTCAACAAAACATATGAGAAAGAGGGATTCGATGTGAGTCTGGATACGAATTGCCAGGACCGCAGCTATTTGTTCGGCAGAATGCTGGCCATCGCCGACAGGCTGGAAAGGAAAGCGCTTGGACGGGAGGAGAAACGGGCGACCAACGCGATCCGTTATATGAACGCTTTCGCACAGCGTCCGATGCGGACCTGGACGATTATTCAAGCCGCTATCCAGCCTTATCAGGCTAGGATGGGGACCGATGCGAACTTCTATAACCGTTTGTTGGATGAGGTGGGCTCGCAGTTGCAGCCCGAGCATTTTACGGACAAGCCGCTGAGCGGTTTGTACTTGCTCGGATTTTACAGTCAGCGTCATGAATTGAGCAATTTTAAGAAAAACAATGACACCGTTGAAGCGATGGACAATGAAGACGATGAACAGGAGGAAATCTGAATGAAAGCACTCGATCGAAAAATTGATTTTGCCGTCGTCCTGTCGGTTCGCAATGCCAACCCGAACGGCGATCCGCTGAACGGCAACCGGCCGCGGCAAAATTATGACGGGCACGGTGAGATTTCGGATGTCTGCATCAAGCGGAAAATACGCAATCGGTTGCAGGATATGGGAGAGTCGATCCTTGTCCAGTCCGATGACAGGCGCACGGACGAATATCGAAGCATCAAAGAACGGGTAGACGCCAATGCGGACGTCCAGGAATTCGCCAAAGGCAAGAAGCAGAACAACGAGCTTTTTGCACGGGCGGCTTGCGAAGCCTGGTTGGATGTGCGCTGCTTCGGACAGGTGTTCGCTTTCAGCGGCACGGATGTTTCCATAGGCATTCGCGGTCCGGTTTCCATTCATACGGCCGTTAGCTTGCATCCGATCGATATCACCAGTATCCAAATTACAAAAAGCGTCAACGCCGTGACGCCCAAGGATCCGAACAAGCGAAGCTCCGATACGATGGGCATGAAGCATAGAGTTGATTTCGGAGTGTATGTCTTCTATGGAAGCATGAATCCGCAGTTGGCCGAAAAGACCGGATTTACGTATGAAGATGCGATTAAAGTTCGCAATGCCTTGATCACCTTGTTCGAGAATGACGCTTCTTCCGCCCGCCCTGACGGAAGCATGGAAGTGCACCGCGTTTATTGGTGGGAACACAAGTCCAAAATGGGACAATATTCCTCTGCAAAAGTACATCGTTCCTTACAGTTGCGGCTAAGGGAAGGTGCGGAAGAGGCCAAATCGGTGGACGATTACAGCTTTACGGTACTCCCGCTCGAAGGGTTGGACGTACAGGAATATGCAGGATTATAACGAAGAGGATGATTTGCTTCTTTCGGGGATCCAGCACTTTAATTTTTGCAGAAGGCAGTGGGCATTGATCCATATCGAACAGCAATGGGAAGAAAATGTTCTTACGGTTGAAGGGGGACATATACATCGGATAGCGGACCAGCCGTTGATTCGCGAAAAGAGAGGGGACAAGCTGATCGTTCGCGCATTGCCGGTACGTTCCAGACGTCTTGGCGTTAGCGGCGTTTGCGATGTGGTGGAATTTGTCCGCCATCCCGAGGGAATATCGTTGGCTGGGGAGGAAGGTTTATACCTTCCTTTCCCTGTCGAGTACAAACGGGGGAAGCCCAAGAAAGACGATTCCGACCGCTCCCAGTTAATTGCCCAGTTAATGTGTCTGGAGGAAATGCTCGTTTGCGAACTGTCGCTCGGCTATCTGTACTATGATGAGATCAAACACAGGGTTGAAGTGCCCGTCACTCCTGCGGACAAAGAGCGGGTAAGCAATATATTTGAAGAGATGCGCCATTATTACCAGAAACGCCATACACCGAAGGTCAAAACGGGGCCGCATTGCCGAAGTTGTTCGCTTAGCGGCATTTGTTTGCCGGAAATGATGAGCAAGAGAACGGTTTCCAGCTACATTGAAAGCAGGTTGGAAGAATGAAGAAGCTGCTCAATACGTTGTTTGTGACAATGCCGGATACGTACTTGGCCCGGGATGGCGAAAATGTCGTGATCAGGAAAGACGAGGAGGTCGTTGCGCGGTATCCTCTGCACAATTTGGAAGCCATATGTACATTCGGATATGCCGGTGTCAGCCCGGCTTTGATGGGAGCCTGCGCCGAGCGCCGGATCGCTCTCACTTTTATGACTCGCAGCGGTCGATTTTTGGCCAGGGTCATCGGGGAGGACAAAGGCAATGTGGTACTCCGGAAAGAACAGTACCGGATTTCGGACGATGAGAGAAGAAGCGCGCTCATCGCGAGAAATATGATTATAGGCAAGCTGTATAACAGCAAATGGATTCTGGAACGGGCCATTCGAGATTATTCGCTTCGCATTGATGCAGATCGAATCAAGCGGGTCAGTGTCTCGTTATCCGAAACGATGAAGCTGGTGCGTGGTGCCGAAAATTTGGATGTTTTGCGCGGGCTGGAAGGAACTGCGGCCGTACAGTACAACTCCGTTTTCGATCAACTGATTTTGCAACAGAAGGAACATTTTTTCTTCCATGGCCGCAACAAACGTCCTCCGCTGGATAATGTCAACGCGTTGCTGTCCTTTACTTACACTCTGCTGGCAAACGAAGTGAAGGCGGCATTGGAAGCGGTAGGGTTGGATGCGTATGTCGGATTTCTTCATCGTGACCGCCCCGGGCGCGCTTCACTGGCTCTGGATGTTATGGAAGAACTGCGATCGGTGTATGCCGACCGTCTGGCGCTCTCTTTGATCAACAAAAAGCTGATTAATGAGAAAGGCTTTCACAAGAAAGAGAACGGCGCGGTCGTAATGGATGATGACACAAGAAAAATCATATTGAAGTCATGGCAGGAGCGCAAACAGGAAAAGATCGTGCACCCCTATTTAAATGACGGATTGTCAAGCTAAATGCGACAGCTCATCCATGAATGCTTCGTGAGCAGATTTCCAGTTCAGGCATTTTCGAGGGCGGTTGTTAATGAGGTGAACAGCCCTCGCAAGCTCCTCGTCAGTAACAGTGGCGAAATCATGTCCTTTGGGAAAGAACTCCCGTAGCAGGCCATTGGCATTCTCATTGGAACCACGTTGCCATGAAGAGTAGGGATCTGCGAAATAGACCTTGATACCATGTGTATTTTCGAGTGCGGTATAACAAGCAAATTCCTTGCCGCGATCCGTTGTTGCCGTCTTGAAGGTCTCTTTCGGGTACTGGCTTGCCGCCACGCCAAAGGCGATCTCCATGGAATGGGCTGTGCGATCCGGCATTTTCACCGCAAAGTAAAGCCGGGTTTTGCGTTCGATGAACGTCGCCGCACAAGCCTTGCTCTTCCCTCGGCTCGACACGATGGTATCCAGTTCCCAATGGCCGAACGTTGTGCGCTTGCGTACTTCTTTGGGACGCTGACGGATGGGGGTGCCGACGAGAAAGCGTCCGCGTGTCTCCATGGGCTTGCGTCGCTTGCCCTTGTCGAAGCACCTGAGTCTCAGAGACGGTCAGCTTGCCAGCATATAACCAGCGGTAGATCGTCTTGAAGCATACGAATGTTTGACCTTCACATCGCCGCCTCTCTGCGATCTGCTCGGGCGACCAGGTCTGCTCCAACTTCTCTTGCAGCTTTGCAGCCAGCTCGGGTGTGAACTTGCCAGATGGCACACAAGCAGCTCTTCGCTCTTGATAGGCGTCTTGTGCGGGCGCAGCTTCATAGTACGCATTCACTTGTCCTCTACAGAGTTCACGGGCAATCGTGGAGTGATGGCGTCCAAGCTGTCGGCCAATCTCCCTTGTCGACCAGCCGAGTCGATGCAAAGCCTCTATTTGTCCGCGCTCAATTATGCTAAGATGGGAGTAGCTCATGAATGGATCCTCCTGTACGAATGGGTGTTTGGCGACTTCCATTTTACACGAATCCATCCATGGGCTCCTTTATTTTTTTCTGTCGCACTTCATATTACAATCCGTCAAAATGAAAAAATATCCTGGGGGCTTGTCCCTTATGCGCAGGCGCTGCTTTTGGCCAGAACCATTCGGGGCGATCTTGACGAATACCCCCCATTTTTGTGGAAGTAGGTGAAGGCTTGCTGGTATTGATTACTTACGATGTAAGTACGACAAGCGCGGAAGGCAGAAGAAGGCTGACTCGAGTAGCGAAGAAATGTCTCAATTATGGCCAACGGGTTCAAAATTCTGTGTTTGAATGCATTCTTGATCCAACGCAATTCCGGCGGTTAAAATATGAACTCGAAGCATTGATTGATAAAGAAAAGGATAGTTTGCGCTTTTATAATTTGGGGGAGAATTACAAGGCCAAGGTGGAGCATATTGGTGCCAAAAGTTCATACGACATGGAAAGTCCATTAATTCTATAGTCAGAAAACAAGGTGCGAATGTGAAGCTCCCATAAAATCCCCGGGTCCTTCGCACCTCGAAATTTGTCGAAAATCATAGAAAATCTAATGATTTGGAAAAAGTCAATAGATTATTCATATGAAATAAGCATTAATTCTTGAGGAATTGCATTAAATTGATGCTTCATATGGATGGATTTAGTCATTTTTGCTGTCGCTCCCCATGCGGGAGCGTGGATTGAAACGATTGTTGCCGGGTTGATCGTCCCGAGTTTTGCGGTCGCTCCCCATGCGGGAGCGTGGATTGAAACCTCCCTCATGAAATACAAAAAGGTCACCCGGCAACGTCGCTCCCCATGCGGGAGCGTGGATTGAAACGGCCACAATGGCCGCGTCGCGCCGGAAAGGGACGCCGTCGCTCCCCATGCGGGAGCGTGGATTGAAACCTTGGTCATCAAGCGGTTGCCGGAGCTGCGCCAATGTCGCTCCCCATGCGGGAGCGTGGATTGAAACCGGTAATACTTTTGGGTATGTTTTAGGAGTGGATTATCGTCGCTCCCCATGCGGGAGCGTGGATTGAAACCGAAGAAGACGTCAACGAATCGACGCCGAAACCGCGGTCGCTCCCCATGCGGGAGCGTGGATTGAAACTGCAAGGGCCTGCTCATGCTTTCGCCGTGCATAGAGTCGCTCCCCATGCGGGAGCGTGGATTGAAACGCATGCTTTCAGATCAATGCAAACGTAGTAGCCTGTCGCTCCCCATGCGGGAGCGTGGATTGAAACCATCCTGGCGTGCCGGATGACTATATCTGGAGCGTCGCTCCCCATGCGGGAGCGTGGATTGAAACATCGAAGAAGACGAATTGAACGAAATTATGTCAAGGTCGCTCCCCATGCGGGAGCGTGGATTGAAACTCTTTCAAGGCTTGTTCTGCTGCTGACAGGCTCGTCGCTCCCCATGCGGGAGCGTGGATTGAAACCTCCAGTCCAAGCAGGTGATCATCGACATCATGGACCTCTGTCAATAGATTG